>CALMZQ010000188.1 GCA_937870915.1 uncultured Ignavibacteria bacterium | reverse complement strand
GCGTTTAATTGGGCTTTGGAATCCGAAAATGCAACGGCGACTCGCGAGTGAGCGCCAGGCATTAGATCTGTTAGCCTCCACAGAAAAGCTCCACCCTCGCATACACTTCCATGCGGCATCTATGGGAGAACTGGAGCAATGTGTTACGGTTATTGAACATCTCACAAACTCCGGCATAGCACTTGAGTTCACAGTATCTAGTTCCTCACCATCTGGATATGAACACGCGCTTCGATTAAACTACATCACAGTCGCAGCCTATCTTCCTCTCGATACTGTTCGTGGAGTAGATCGTTTTCTCAGTGCCGCTCGCCCCGATGTGATCGTCATCGACAGATACGATCTCTGGCCTCATTTCATCAAGGGGGCTTCTGACCGCGGGATACCTATCCATGTGATCAATGCCACTATGCCGTCGGCCGGACGAAGTCTACTCCTACGCTCTTGGGTGCGGGCAACGTATGCGCGAGTTCGCTCGATAACGGCAGTCTCCACACACGACGCAACGCAACTGTCGGAGCTCATGCGTCGCGAAATTCAATGGAAGCCGGATACCCGGCGCGACCGCGTGGTCTTGCAGAAAAAGAACATCGGCGATCAGTTTGATCACCTCAAGCGAACCGGAATCACTACGATAGTTGCGGGAAGTACATGGCCCCCTGACGAAGATTTCCTCATTACTGCCCTACGTGAGCTCAATGACCCAACGATCCGTGTGATCATTGTTCCGCATGAGCCTACGGAAGCAGCCGTCTCGCGTATACAGGGACGCCTTCCATCTACCCGCCTTAGCCAGTCCACGTCCGAAACAGTCGGACACATCATTGTGGACAACATAGGGAAACTCCTTGCTCTCTATTCCCTTGCTGATGCTGCTGTTGTAGGGGGCGGGCACGGCGTAGGCGTACATAGCGTTACCGAGCCGGCAGGATACTTCATTCCGATTGCCTGCGGGCCACGTATTGAACGGTCGAATGATGCTTCTTTTCTACAACAGGGCCTTGCGCTGACTGTTGTCATGAACACAAAAGACCTCACTGAGTGGATCCTCGATGTTGTTCTCAATAACACCGTACGAGAGATTGTTGATGGTGAACTCAGAACATTCATCCTTGCGAATACGGGCGCATCTGATGACTATGCAGAGATGATATTGCGAGATATCACCTGACGATAAAAATGCTTTTTGTGACAGTTCTTCCGTTTGCTAAAATCACCACTGTATACATGCCCTGTTGAAGGTGAGTGGTTGAAAACCGAACCCTGCCAGCTACGTTTTGTTTATGATCTACACGTTCACCTCGTACTGAATAGACGGAAATGCTAGAGGCATTGCCAGGAATCGTGCACTCAAATGTATCGTGTGTTGGATTGGGATAGAGCTCGAAATCCGCCTC
>CALMZQ010000187.1 GCA_937870915.1 uncultured Ignavibacteria bacterium | reverse complement strand
TGCGATTCCGCTGCGTACTTTGCCGGCCAACTCACTGCTCACTTTGGCGCGGAATCCATTGCTCACTTTGGCGCGGAGTTCACTGCTCACTTTGACGCGGAATTCACTGCTCAGTTAGCAACGGAAAGAGGTGTTCACATTACGCGGATTTTCCACTCCGGGTGCACTCGTGGCGGTACGCTCCGTCCTCCATCGATAGAGTAGCTCCAAGGCGACATCAATGTCCTTTGCTACCTCCGTCGCCGTACGACCAGCATCACATTGCTTCAGCGCATTCGTCCTGAATGCCTCATCGAAGACTCTTCGCTCTCTTGCCATTGTTCTCTCCTGTGGGTCAGTGATCTAATCTACTGACTAACAAGAGTGTCTACTTTGCCAGGTCCAGGTCGGAAGACAAAGGAGTCGCGGTTGAAGATCCCTCTGACATCTCCGAAGAGGCAAAAGAGTAGTCGAGTCAGGAAGACTTCGAGTTGGTGATCTTCATATCCGGTGGCTTTGATCGCGTCGTGCAGACGACCCATGAGTTCGGCGGCTTTGACATTGACGGGATCTTCATCTCGGAATTTCCGCGGGACATATCCTGAAATGAAGCCGAATAGCTCGATCCGCTGCGGCAGCTCTTCTAGTCTGATTTCAGCATTGGTGTCGTCAACGAGATCGTGAAGTCGGATACGCTGAAAATCCGTGACGATTACGTACCGCGGAAGCTCGTGATCCCTGAGGCCCGAGAAGTAGTCAACGGCTTGTGCGAGTGCTTTATCGAGATCTCTGCCGGCGGATTTGTGCTCAACCAGGCACACCCCCGGCCAGAATAGGTCGATGAAGCCTCGGTTCTTCCTGGTCTTGGTCACCTGCTTCTCAAACGAGGCAACACGCTTACGGTCGACCCCAAAGACGGCAAAGAACTCATGCCAGAAGGTTTTGGCTTCGGCGTCCTCGGAGACCTCATCCTTCCATCGTTCGGCAAAGGCGGTGGCGTTTGCGCGTATATCGGTAAGAGCTAACATGGAGAAATATAAGGCTGAGCGATTCGCTGGCTGAATTGCGTTTTCAAATCTTCCTCTAAACTCCGATTGTTGAGTTGATCGAGATGTGTCTAAGAGTACACTAGATGATCCCTAAAACAACTAGAAGTTTCCATAAATCTCGTCAATGCTCGTTCTTTTGCCTTCCGTGAAACACTAACGGAAGGGTAACGGGAGCGGCATGGGAAGTGCATTTCAGTGAAGAAAGCATGTCGAAACTGTACCGGAAGGCCTTAAAAGGCAGTTGCAGGCTACTCGAACCTAATGGAACACTACCGGAACAGTAGCGGAACGCTTACGGAATTTGGCGAATTGCCGATCTACGCGTGCAAACAGCTCGACTTGTATGCCGTTCGCTGCGAGATTCGATTCGGTTCATGCCATAAAGGGCCGAAGTCATTCCAATTTTACGGCACCAACGGTCGATCTTGGGCGTTTTTGGAGCGTTCTCTGTTCGCTCTTGGGCTCGTTTGTGCTGTTTTGGGCGTTCTTGTACTCCTTTGGAGCGATCTAAAGCGGGATCTAGCAGAGCATGCTGATATACAGCAAGGGTTTACGTTGAGAAAGCCAGCGTTGAACACGATGATAGTGAAATGTGTCGCACCGTTGGTCGAAACAGCTTGCTGGACAGCGACCAGTTTTCGAACGGAACGATGCACGCGGGAATGATCAAAGCACTACTGCGATCTAGAACGGTGACATCGCCTGACAAACGCTGGGGATGTTGCTTACCTTGTTCCTAGATTCACCCTTCCGCCGTAGAGGTGAAGAACTGAACGCTAGGTGTAGGTTGTACAACCGCAATGACACGGCCTGGCTTACACTGAATAAACGTTCAGTTCTTCACCTCGAACGGAAGGAACTGCTTGTCGTGGCGGATAGACTGTAACACGCTTGGAACTTTCGTCAGTAAGAGCGTCAGTATGAAAAACACGAATCGCCGCCATCCCTTACCACACAATCGATAGAGCAATGTTACACCGACTACGCTCGGCATGACGCCATTTCATAATTTCCACCATGCTCGCTAGATACATTTCCTCTGCGCTACTCTTCTTGCTTTCTTATTGCATGTTTGCTCCCTCTGTCAAAGCCGGCACGGACCGGGAGGGGAAGGAGCATCTGCTGCGTCGATTCGAAGAATTGCGCAAACGCAGGGTGCCACATGGAGGAGACGTGGATGCGAACGTGCGTTCACAGGCAATTGAATATGTGCGCAGGAAAGCCCCCTCCAAACTTGATGTGGAAGTGCTTGCGGAGCAGCCGCAGTGGACATTTCTTGGGCCTCGATCAACGGCCGGACGGATCAAGTCGATCGTGTGTGATCCATCTCGGTCCAACGTTGTATATATCGGTGCTGCCTCCGGCGGCGTTTGGAAGAGCACCGATGGTGGACTCTTGTGGACACCGATCATGGACGATGCAAATGCCATCGCAATGGGCTCACTTTGTATCGCACCGGATGATCCCAACACAATCTATGCCGGCACAGGTGAACAAGTAGTTGGTGCCAACATCTATTTGGGTGGCGGATTGCTGCGTTCAACGGATGAAGGGGCTTCTTGGTCCGTAGTTGGACTTACATCTGTGGGCTCATTCTCTCGCGTGATCATTCCGCCCCTTACTCCTTCAACGATCATCGCCGCCGGGATGAATGAGCAAGCGGGTGTGTGGAAGAGCAACGATCGAGGGATCACCTGGCAACGGATGTTAAAAGGTCAGATCTACGATCTCACAGTTGATGCAACGGATCCGAACACAATGTTCGTTGCCGTGAGAGACACTGGCATAATGGCAACGTTTGATGGCGGAGTTACCTGGCAGAAGCGGATGAATGGACTTCTTGGAACGGTTGGGCGTGCCTCGGTACAACAAGCAGCCACCGACCCAAATGTATTGTACACGCTGATGGAGATGAACTCCCTGGCCCTCATTGCGAAGTCTACCGATAAGGGGCTATCATGGCGTATCCAGTACCAAGATCTGCAAGGCTGTTTCTTTTCCGGCTCGTGTGTGCCGGACGCAAGTCAAGGATTTTATGACAACTGTTTGGCAATCGATCCTCGTAATGCCGATCATGTGATCGCTGGTGGGATAGATCTGTTCATGACAACGGATGGCGGATCTACATGGATCAATACAACTGATGGCTATCGAGATGGGAATGGCAATGATCATCCTCATGTTGACCAACATTGCATTGCTTTTGATCCGCTCGACCCAGCAGTGGTGTACGCCGGTAATGATGGAGGCATGATGCGCAGTGCCGATGGTGGCGCATCGTGGCAGTTGATCAATAATGGTTTAAGTGTGTCGCAGTTCTATGCCTTCGATGTAGATCGCGAAACCCGTGGTCGTCTATTTGGTGGAACGCAGGACAATGGAACGTTGGGAACCAATGGTGATGTTGAGTGGGACTCACTCAATGGTGGTGACGGAATGACAACGCTTCTTGATCCAACGAACAGCAATGTTCTCTTTGGAAGTGGTCCGGACGGAGACCTGTTCCGTGTTCAAATAGCCCAACAATCCGTTACACGCATCACCGCGGGAATCAACCTGAATGAGGAGTCGGAATGGGTTGCTCCAATAGCAATTCATCCATCTATCCCATCGCTTCTTCTTACCGGCCGCGAGCGCGTCTATCGAAGTGATGACAATGGCGATTCGTGGCAACCGGTATCACAAGATTTTTCCAACACCGTTTCATCCATTGCCATCTCCCCTGCCGATGATGAGCTCTTCTGGGCCGCCGGCTCATATGGCGATGTTGTGCGCTCTACAGACTTCGGTCAATCATGGGTGTCGGTCCACAAAGCCCCCTTAAGTCTACTCTTCGTAAGCGATATCGCTTGTGCACGCAATGATCGCAACGTTACATGGATCACCTATGCATCGTACGGTACACCACAGGTATGGAAAACAACAGATCTGGGTGATACGTGGTGGCCTGTGTGGAACAACATGCCGAACGTACCGGTGAATTCCATTGTATTACATCCTGATGATGATGAAGTAGCGTTTGTTGGAACCGATATTGGTGTTTTTGCAACGTATGATGGTGGTAGAAGCTGGACGCCGTTTGGTGTGGGTCTTCCACGTTCACCGGTGCTCGATCTCAAGGCCGACGTAACGTTCTCCTACCTGCGTGCTGCAACTCATGGACGTTCTGTTTGGGAAGCACCACTTGTGAAGATCATGCCAACTGATCCCATGTTTGTTGTGCCCGCAGGTGGTGAAAGACTCGTTCCGCATAATCCTGTGTTTCTGTCATGGAAGGGGCTTACCGCCCCCTACAATGTCTTCTACAGCTCCAATGACGGTCAGACATGGATACCGATCTCTTTGAACGAGACATCAGAAAGGATCCGATGGATCGTCCCCAACGCGCCAACAGCAACAGCACGCATTCGAGCGATGTCAGCAAAAGCTCCCTTTACTTTGATCGATAGCAAGCCTTTTTCCATTGTTGCCTTGCAACCGGGCGTTGTGCTATGGAATCAGGCGTGTTCGTGGACGGCATATGGATTGGCAACGGATGGTGGTAATGGACTCTGGACAACAGACATTCACAGCAACAAACTCTACAAGTTTTCGCGCGACTTGGGGATGTTGATGAATATCGTCACCATCAAAGGCGCCGGTGATAGTCTCTTTACGGATCTGTCGTTCGACCGTGATAGTGGGCTTATCTATGTCCATAGACTCGATGACGTTGACGGAACATCTACAACAGTTTTTGTGATCGATACTCTTGGTGTGGTCAAACGCTCATTCCCCTCACAAGCACGTCGGTACGGCATTGGGCTTGAGTATATCAACGGTGAACTCTATGCCTCAGAGCGTGATGGTTCACAACGGCTCGTCAAAATGGATCCGATTTCAGGGGCCCTTCTTTCAGAACTTCCAAACCCATACCGGTCCACGTTCGGTCCACGTGGCATGGCCGCAGACGGACTCGGCAATCTCGTCCAGGCACATACTGCATTTCCACCCGGTGGAGGTAGAATTTCCTCAACCATCGCCAATGAGATGCCTCTTTCGGATCTCTCTCAGATAGCGGACACTTTGACTCTCGAATATCGTAAGGGGCTCATCAATGCACGCGGTATAGAGATTGACCGCCGTGATCAATCCATGTGGGTGAGTGACATTGATGGTGTGATCTGGAAGATCGCCGGTATGAACTACGTGCCCCCTACCACCGCTGTTGAGCATTCTTTTGATGAGAGAAGCGCCGTGGTTGTCTCCCCGCATCCCATAACTACATCCGCCCTGTTCACGATCTCCCCTTCCGGAAAAGATCGCCTCCTCAACATGGAAATCGTCGACGTAACAGGTCGTGTTGTCCATACACTCCCACCTATCACACAATCGTCTACCGAAACAGTTACGTTCAGACTCCATGCCGCCACGCTTCATGCAGGCACATACCTTCTTCGAGCCGTATCCCCCAACTCCTCCATACTCCGACATACATTCGTCGTAACTCCGTAACTCCGGTACGTCGGGCTAAAGCCCGACGCTAGTAACTCCGTATCTCCGTAACTTCATACATGCAGCACATCGTTCTCTCGATCATTACCATGGGTATCGTCTGGTATGCATGGGTCAATTTCAAGAAGCTCGGTCGGCTTAAAGCCGCGGACATAGACCTCACGGATGAAGAGCGCCAGCGTCAGCAGATGACCTACATCATGCGCATTGTAGCCTGCCTACTCTCCCTTGCCATTCTACCATTCTTGTTCACTGTTCTCACAGACCTATGAACGAACCCGTCAAGAAGATCATACCTCCCTCGGCAGGAGCAACAGCGGAGCGCGAATTCCTCGACGGTCCACATTCCCGATGGCGTGAGTTTCGCTTTGTCCTCAGAGTGTTGCGTGAGTTCATCCGAGGGTTCCGTGTTCTGCATTTCCTAGGTCCCTGCATCACGGTGTTTGGATCGGCTCGATTTCCCGAGGGTCACGAGTATTACGAAATGGCACGTGCTGTTGGTGGACGTCTTGCTGAAATGGGATTCACAGTGCTTACAGGGGGCGGTCCGGGTATCATGGAGGCCGCTAATCGTGGTGCAAAAGAAGCCGGCGGACAAAGTGTTGGCCTAAATATCGAACTCCCATTTGAGCAGTTTGCCAATCCTTGGCTTGATGTGATGATCGAATTCGAGCACTTCTTTGTGCGCAAGGTAATGCTCGTAAAATATTCACTTGGGTTTGTAGTGATGCCGGGTGGTTTTGGCACCATGGATGAGCTGTTCGAAGCGGTAACACTCATGCAAACAAAGAAGATCACCCACTTTCCTGTGGTGATCGTTGGCAAGGATTATTATCAGGAAATGATGCGTACCATGGCCGACACCATGCTGAAGTACGGAACGATCTCACAAACGGATCTCGACCACTTCTTCGTGACAGATAGCCTTGATGAAGCAGAAGACTTCCTTCGCAAGCGCGTTGTGAAACGTTTCGGCCTCAAACAACAACTCTTCATTCCACGTTCATGAACGTCTGTGTGTATTGCGGATCGCGCAATGGTACGGATCCTGTTTTCGAAGTTGCAGCACGCGCCGTTGGCGTTGCCATTGCTGAACGTGGTTGGAACCTAATATATGGTGGCGGTAATATCGGCCTTATGGGGATCCTTGCTCGTACAGCTCTTGAGTATGGGGCTCATGTAACTGGTATCATTCCCAATTTTCTTGCCACAAAAGAGAGCGCCTTGGAAGATTGCTCGGAACTCATCGAAGTTGAGTCCATGCATATCCGCAAGGCACTGATGATCGAGCGAGCGGATCTGCTCATTGCCTTACCTGGTGGTTTTGGAACACTCGATGAGCTGTTTGAAGCTCTAACATGGCGTCAAATCAGACTGCATGCGATCCCTTTAGGACTCCTCAACGTAGCCGGGTATTATGATCCACTTATTGAGATGATCAACCGTATGCATTCAGATGGGTTCGTACAGGATCGCCATGTGTCCTTACTCCACGTGTCCACTGACGTCAACGAGTTACTTGACACGCTTGCTCTGATCACAACAAGTCAGTTCGGAGACCACCTGGATCTGACGTGATCGAGGTTCATAAGCAACAAAAAAGAAACGGGTCAGTGTTCACACACTGACCCGTTTTGCGTTTCATTTCGCGGATCGTTACTTCTTTGATTTAATCTTTACATCACCGAGAAACGGCAGTTTCTCTTGGATGCTGAGCTTGATCGACAGATTGATGTACGATTCCAATTGAAGCCATTGGGCTGCAACCATTGGCGAACTTGCCTTCTTGAACTTGGAATAATACGTCTCCATGAGGTCATGCTGATCTGCGTCAAGTTCTAGTGCATCTTCCATAAGCTCATCAAGCTCCTCATTCGAGAGCGCTGGATACTTCGATACGAACGTCTGGATCAAATTGATACGTTCCTTGCCAAGATCCTTACGATCTGCTTCATACTTCTCGTACAACGGCCAGAATCCTACGGAATCCGTTGGCGTCATCTTGATTGTCTTTGTGATGATCGCACGCTTCTCCATACCGAAGATACTTTGCACGATGGCAATCTCTTCCGTTGATAGTTGAGCATACGATGTGAGCACTGATCCGAGCAGGATCATACATGAGAGTACGAGAATCCGCAT
>CALMZQ010000186.1 GCA_937870915.1 uncultured Ignavibacteria bacterium | reverse complement strand
TCGGGAGCCTTACTCTCCCGGAGTCACGTCGGGAGCCTTACTCTCCCGGAGTCACCATGAAACACATTCCTATCCGCAAGATCCACATTCTAGCCAGACACGACTCGTCGTCTGCGAGCCTTCGCATCCGCTCAATCGAAGACTCCATGACGGATCACGATCGCGACCACGGAACTCACCGACACGAGTTCTATTTCATTCTGATCGTTAAACGAGGATCGGGTACACATGAGGTCGACTTCGTCACCTACGACGTGCAGGATCATTCGGTTTTTGTACTCCGACCCGGCCAGGTGCACCAACTCACGCTGGCCCCTTCCTGCACTGGATATCTCATAGAATTCACCCCGGGATTTGCCCACCATTACACGGGCTTCGCAAAGAAGCTCTTTCGACGCGTCAGCCAACGAAGTCATGCTCTTCTCACCTCCGAATCGATTGCGCGTCTTACCAACATCGTTGGTGATATGCAACACGAACAATCTATGGGGCTCCTTGGTAGCCATGAAGCAATACACGCTCATTTCACACTATTTATCACTGAACTCGTCCGTGCCACTACTGCATCAAACTCTGATGCACCAGATCATACGCCTATTGAGCAGGAACGATTTGAGGAGCTGGTCTACCTCATTGAGCATCACCTCTCCGAATGGAAACTTCCCTCCGACTACGCACGTGGACTTCACATCTCGCTCTATCAACTAAATGCACTTACTCGATCAATGGTCGGAAAGACCTGCTCCGAATTAATCAATGAACACATCGTTGTTGAGGCGAAACGTCAGCTCCTTGCAACGTCCGCACAGGTAAAGGAGATCGGCTATCTCCTCGGGTATGACGATCCGTCGTACTTCATTCGATTCTTCAAGAAACACACAGGTCACTCTCCCGACGCGTTTCGGAAGCAACACCGATAGTACCTCTCAACCTCGATCTTGTCCTATCCCTCGTATATGGCCGTCAGATAGCTTTGCAGTTCCTTTTCACATACACCGAGGATTGCTCATGAAGACGAAGGCGCGATTGATCGCAACGGTTAAAATCTGGATCGTTATCTATCCAGCTCTCACCTTGTTCCTATATCTCGTGCATGATACGATCTCCCATCTACCGCTGTATCTCAGGACATTTCTGATGACTGCTACCCTTGTTCCCTTAATCGTCTTTGTCGGAGTCCCAACCGTTGACAAGATCATCGGCCTATTCAAGAACAAGACCGAATCTGGCGCACAATGATCCAACGAACTCGACGGCACTTCCTTCGTTGCGGAGGACTTGCATTCGCGTCCCTAGCCATACAACATCACCTCTTCGCACACATGAATAACACAGCTACATTGGATGAAGTCCGTTACGACGTGATCATCATCGGCGGAAGCTATTCCGGCCTTGCCGCCGGGATGGCTCTCGGACGTGCATTACGGAATGTTCTGATTATCGATGCTGGTCTTCCTTGTAACAGGAAAGCCCCTTACTCCCATAACTTCATCACGCATGATGGTCGTAGTCCCGCAGAGATCAGCCGTATAGCACGAGAACAGGTTGCGGCATACGACACGGTACGCATGATACAGGGACAGGCAGTAAAGGGGCTTCGCACTGCAAATGGATTCACCGTAGAATTGGCGGATGGAAGAACCTATGCTGCAGGAAAGCTCATCTTTGCCACAGGCATCACAGATATCATGCCTAACATCGAGGGGTTTACCGAATGTTGGGGAATCTCTGTACTTCACTGCCCATACTGTCACGGATACGAAGTTCGGGGTCTTCCCACAGGTGTGATTACCAATAGCGGCGCAGAGTTTGACTATGTACTGCTGATTGCGAACTGGACGCAATACCTTATGGTATTCACGAACGGAGTGTCGGCCCTATCTACGGATCAGACGAATACTCTGAGTGCACGAGGTATTCGTATCTGTGAGAAGCCGATAGCCAGCCTGAACCACAAAGACGGACACATTCACAACGTTGAGCTACAGGATGGCAACCGTGTTCCGTTGGATGTACTGTATTCCCGTCGCCCCTTTAAACAACATTGTACCATCCCCACATCAATGGGATGTGAACTCTTGGACGAGGGCTACATAAAGGTTGATCAGACAATGCAGACATCGATTGATGGCATCTATGCATGTGGTGACAACACCACGCCGATGCGAACCGTAGCGAACGCTGTTGCCACAGGCACTGCAGTCGGAATGCACGTAAACAAGGCATTGCTCGCCTAGCGTTCGGTAACCGCGCCCACGGTGCGTCTACAGCGTCGGGAGCCTTACTCTCCCGGAGTCGCGTCGGGAGCCTTACTCTCCCGACGTCACGTCGGGAGCCATTTGCTGATCAATGGTCTTTGTGAGCGGACTCTCCACGCCCCCTGTATGAAGTGTGGTCTTTCGCTCAATGAGCATTATCAGGCACTCGTTACGAGCGCG
The DNA here is from genome assembly GCA_937870915.1 of uncultured Ignavibacteria bacterium. GTDB lineage: Bacteria > Bacteroidota > Ignavibacteria > Kapaibacteriales > Kapaibacteriaceae > UBA10438. The sequence goes on along the minus strand of CALMZQ010000186.1, from coordinate 3,410 downwards.
TGGGCAGTGCAAAACTCCCCTAGGAATCACCGTTGATTCACCGCTATTGAGAGTGATCGTAGATCCTTCGAGTTGAATCTCAAGTGTGCCTTTGAGGATGAAGAAGAACTCGTCCTCATTGCTGTGCTGGTGCCAAACGAACTCACCTCTAACCTTGGCCACCTTGATGTAGGTGTCGTCTACCTCACCGATGATACATGGCGACCAGTAATCAACAAGTGATTCGGCGATGGAAAGGGGCGAATGTTGCGTGATTGGCATGTCCACTACTTCTTGAACTCCGTGGGTTGCTCGAGGGTATAGATTGACTCCTTGACATCATCGATGCGTTTCATCAACGCTGCCTGCGCATCATAGAGACCACGGTTGTAGTAGTAAGGCCCGAGTTCACGAGTAAGGAAATCGAGAAGGAACTCTGCGTCGAATCGGCCCAGCTCGTGATCTAGTTCGGATTCGAAATACGCTATGAGCTTGTTGGTGATTAGCTCTCGTTCAACCGGGGTAAATGTTATTGCTGACATGATAGCAAACTACCACGATTTCTCTCCCGGTGTCACATCGGGAGCCTTACTCTCCCGACGTTACTCCGGGAGAGGCTATCGCCAGGAGTTGCGCAAGGCCGACGGGTTCGACCTTCAGCAGCGGAACAACTGCGTATCGGTGCGCGAGTGATTGTGATACTTTCTTGATCTCGGGCAGCTCATTATGAGCACGCAATGTGAGGAATGGGGAGGAGGGCTTTGCTGCGGCTATGCTGTTGTTGATGACCCATGCCCATGGTTCAATCCCGGCTCTACGGAGATCTTCTTGTAGGGATGCTGCTTCTAAAACTGGCGTGGTCTCTGCAAGCGTTACGATGAGAACTTTGGTATGGAGCTGATCTTGGAGCTGCATCATGGGCGTTGTGAAGTGCATGCCGGATTGACCCATCTGACGTGACACGTCGCGATGATAGGCACCTGTTGTATCGAGCAAGAGGAGCGTGTGCCCTGTCGGCGCGGTATCCATCACAACGAACTGGCGGTTCGCCTCTCTGATCACACGCGAGAATGCATGGAACACCGCAATTTCCTCTGTGCACGGAGATCTTAGGTCTTCTTCCAACAATGCCTTCCCGGCATCATCGAGCCGATACCCTTTCGATCGCATTATGTGCTGCTTGTATCTCTCCGTTTCTTCTCGCGGATCTATCCTACTCACGTCAAGATTCTCCATCGCACCACCAAGCGTCTCTTGAAGATGAGCCGCCGGGTCAGACGTAGTAAGATGAACCGTATGCCCCCTATGCGCAAGCTCTACTGCAACGGCCGCAGCAATTGTCGTTTTCCCAACTCCCCCCTTGCCCATGAGCATGATCAGCCCCTTACCATCTCTTGCAATCTCGTCCACGAGAGTAGAAAGTTCTGGTGCCGTGATGGAAGGGGGCGGAACCGGATCCATGGACTTGGGAAGAGTTACGTTCTTTTCGAGAAGATCATACAGCGCGTTGATCCCAACGATGTTATAGGGCTTCATCTCAACAACGTCACGCGGGAGAGAACGGAGGACATCTGGCATCGTGTTGAGTGCTGCCTTTTCGCGATCGAGAATTGCTATTGCCAGATCATCATGTGCACCCGCTTCGTGCGGTAGTGAGCCGTTGATCACGAGGTATTGATTCAGAAAGCCGATCGCTGCGAGTTCGTTGAATGTGCGCTCCACTTCCTTGAGTGAAGATCGTTGCGGACGCGACACAAGAACTAGTCGTGTTCGCGTTGGGTCGGAAAGTGAAGCCACTGCCGAACCATACTGTGATCGTTGTTTATCAAGTCCGGCCAGAGGTCCAAGGCACGAAGCATCACCCTTACCAGATTCAAGGAACCCACTCCACGCTCCAGGGAGTTGAAGGAGTCGAATTGTGTGTCCTGTAGGTGCCGTATCGAAGACGATGTGATCGTATGCTGATGTCAGTTCTGAATCCACGAGCAGCTCTGTGAATTCATCGAATGCTGCAATCTCTGTTGTGCATGCTCCGGAGAGCTGTTCTTCCATGTTTGCAACAACATCCGGTGCAAGGACCCCGCGTGCTGGACCAATGATCTTGTTGCGATACGCCTGTGCCGCCTGTTGCGGATCGATCTCTAAAGCATCAAGGTTTGGAACGGAGTTGATTGCAGTGATCGTGTTGCCAATATCCTGTCCAAAGACCTGACCAACATTGGACGCAGGATCGGTGCTGACGAGGAGGACCTTTTTCCCGGCTCGAGCGAGTTTCACAGACGTAGCGCAGGCGATGGAGGTCTTTCCAACACCTCCCTTGCCGGTGAAGAATACAAATCGCGGGAGGTTTTTGAGGAAGAGCATGGTATCTGATTTCGAACGTTGGCCCCACATTACGACAAATTCTGATGTCGAGGCGACTGTGGCGGATGGAACATTCCAAGCCCCCTTCAGTATGAACATAACACCTGCCTGATCTGCGTGCGGATTAGTGCGGGATATACGTGTTTGCTGCTTGACTATGGAACCGCGATGAATGAGACACTTGCATTTCTACTGGATACACCGATCCTTCATACCGGCACGAACGGCATAACGGTTAAGGCGCTGCTTATCACTGTGGCAACCATGGTGGCTGTGATTCTGATCTTGCGAGGGATCCGCCGGGCCATTATGAAGAAAGTTTCCAAGAGACAAGGGGCTAATCTTGGCCCTGTAAATTCGATTATGATCATCTCGAGCTACATCATCATTGTCATTTCAGTGATAACAGTGGTTGAGTGGTCGGGCCTTAATCTCGGCGCGCTCACGGTGATCTTCGGCGCATTGAGTGTTGGTATTGGTTTTGGTCTGCAAAACATCGTCAACAACTTTGTGAGCGGAATTGTGATTCTGCTGGAACGTCCGATAAAGCTGGGTGATCGGATCGTGGTTGACGGCGTTGAAGGGAATATCGTTGACATCGCAATTCGCGCCTCTACACTGAGAACGAACGAAGGCGTTTCTGTGATAGTACCGAACTCGTACTTCATAGGTTCGGCTGTGATCAATCGGTCGCTCGACTACGAGACCGTACGTATAAAGATCTACGCAAACGCGGCCTATGATTCTGACCCACGAGAAGTAGAGCGTGTACTCCTCGAGGTTGCCAGTGCGAACCCCGGCATTCATAAAGAGCCGGCACCCGTCGTGATCTTTGAGGCATTCGGTGAATCAGCGTTACGGTTCTATCTCTGGGTATGGACGAGCGAATATGCTCACCGTCCGGACTCCATATTGAGCGACGTAAACTTTGCCGTCAGCGTCGCATTTGCCGAGGCCGGAATTCGTGTTCCGTATACACAAATGGACGTGCACGTCAGTAACATACAGCCCTTGGCAACGGACGCCCCGGGTGCGTTGGTACCGCTCCGATAGGTAGCCATCGTTCA
>CALMZQ010000185.1 GCA_937870915.1 uncultured Ignavibacteria bacterium | reverse complement strand
GGGAAGATCACGGTTGCACAAGCAAAGGTTGGTTGTGATGCCGTTGCAGATTCGGCAGGGGGCTTTGAAGTTCCCGATGATGCACGTCAAGGCCTTGCTATTGGCGTAACAGTAACCACATCAGGTTGGGAAGCACTCAGCTTTGAAGCAGAGGCCATCGCATTAACGCATTCGGTGTGCATGAATCAGTTCGCAGTGAATGCAGACTTCGTGAATGAGATCTATAGCCTGGCCGGCAAGTTCACGTTCCCGGTTAAGGGTAGTGAGATCTCGCTAGGGGGCGGTGTGTTATTCAAGAACAATCCGTCCAATCCCGACAACAAACTTCACTTTGACAGTCTTGTAGCAACACTCGAACTTGGTGAGTGCAAGCCTATCCCACAAACGCCCCTTTGCTTCAAAGCACTGTCCCTTTCTACCAGCGGTTGGTCCAATCCAAATGCTAATGGAAGAGCAGTGCGTGCAGCCGTAACATTGAACTCTATTGAACAAGTGATCCTCGATCGTGCTCGGTGGATTGAGACACTCTTTGGCGAACCAACGATCTGTGAACTCGAGGGCACCGTTGAATACCGTCACCCATTGATTTTCACCGGATCCATTGGTGCCAAATTCTTCAAGCTCAAGAAGATCTCGGCATCCAAACCATGGCAGATGGAGGGGCTTCACACGGCCTATGTTGACTTCAACAATAGCATCGGGATATCTGGGTCATATCGAATCGGTCACCTCGGCCTCGACGACTATTTCCTCTCCGCCAATGGTGCCATGACGTTTTTCTGGAATCCAACCATTGGGGCATCGGCAACCGTTACAGGACTCGTTCGCATCCCTGCGCCCGGACCCGAGGTTCTCGATATTCCTGTTGGTGGTACCATCCTCCGATTTATGTCGCTCTCCGGACTCATTCCTCAAACACTTGGTACCGCCAGCGCCTCGGTGCTTGTGAACGAAGACAACGGTTTCCGTATCACTGCAAGTGTTGATGTTTCGCAGCACCCTGTTGGTTTTGTCCGTTCGTTCGGAAGAATGAGTATGGACTTCAAATACAAGGACACCCTGAGTTTCACCACGCGTAGAGACACACTTGGAGCTATGCGTGTTTCGCGCAAGCTCGAAGACCTAGCACAGGGTGCAGCGCAGCCTGTGGATACAATCATTGTTGACAACACCATTGAACGCGTGTTTGTGATGATCACCGGTACATCCACTGCACCGGTCTCACGTCTCACAGCACCTGACGGAACGAACTACGATGCTACGTCGCCCGATTCCATTGTTCAACGATTCACAACACCCGGCAACGAGATGACGGCTTGGACCATCGTTAACCCCGCTGAAGGGAATTGGATCCTCACACTTACCTCACCGCAAGAAGGTGATGAGGTTGAGATAACATCAAATCGCAAGCCCACACCATTTGCCATCTCGTCAGCTGCAGCTGATCGCACTGCTACGGTCACATGGGATCCAACAACGCATACTACATCAAGTGACGAGGTGCGGATCTTCCTCGACACGGACAAGAGCGGTTACAACGGAGTGTTTGTTGGTCAGGTAGCAGAGAGTGCGGGCTCGTTCACCTTCACTATCCCATCGGAAATGACCGAGTGCACCTACTACTTCCACGCAACGCGTAACGTGGCTGGTCAGCCCCTTATCAGCGCCTATTCCACAACACCGATAACAACAGCAGGCACCGGAGTAGCATCGCCGGTTGAAGTACGTGCCATCTCAAATCAGATGGGTCGCACATCGGTATCGTGGCGTATGTCGCCCGGCAGTCTTGTTAACGGCTTCCTCATCTACGTCCGCGACAGTGAAGGTGTAGACTCACTCTATGCCACGGCCTTTGCTGAGGACCGACTCATGATGATCGACATTGCAGATCACGTCACAAAACAGATCGTGATTGTTGCCTTTGATAAGAACGGAAACAGAGGCTGTGCAACAGAGGCACTTCCTATAACCACCGGCATAGAGGAAGAGCAATACGTTGTAGCTGGCAAGAGCTCGCAGATCGATGTGAGCATCGTGCCGAACCCAACATCTGGAAGGGCAATCATTCGATTCACCTGTGGTCAAGACGTGCGGGCAAGTGCAACAATAGACATCATCAACCTCCTTGGACAGAAGGTGGCTACACTTTCACTCACAGATCCAACAGTTGGTTGGAACCAGATCGAATGGGACGCACAAGGCGTAGATGCCGGCACCTACTTTGTACGGATCGCCAGTCAAACCGAGCAGACCATGGTTCCGATTGTTGTTGTTCGGTAGAAGAACCGCGAACGTCATCGCGGGAGGAGGTCGAGGCACTCCCGACATCACGTCGGGAGAGTAAGGCTCCCGACGTCACTCCGGGAGAGTAAGGCTCCCGACGTTGCCGGGAAACGTATCTTGCACGGTGCTTCGCCTCCAAATCACCACGGCATTGCTTCTTCTTGCTGCAACCACCCTTTGGTCACAGATCGAATATTCTACGTGGGTATTTGGGGTGAATGCGGCAGTGAGGTTCCATACGTCCACTGGAGTTATGGATACGATACCGGCGGTGATAAACGGACCGGTGATAAATGTGCGGGAAGGGTCGATGGTCTATTCGTATCCGTGCGACGAAGCGCTGTCTGTCTATGCAATGGGGGACACGGTCTACGATGCACAAGGAAACGTTGCTATCAATGGATCTGTTCTCAGCGGCGGGGCAAGCTCTTCGCAAGGGGGCATCATCGTACGGGATATGCAAAAGCCGTATGCGTTGTATCTCTACGTTACTCCGGATATGACGGATATCAGCGCAACACAAACGCAATACTACACCCGCAATAAGATGGAGAGAAGGGGCGATGGACTGTGGGAGGTTGTGGAACGAGATGTGGTGTTGGATGATAGACCTGGTTCGGAGCGGATCTCTGCAACACATGATGATCTGGGAACCGGGTATTGGGTGCTGACGCAGTACACTGATACCGTAAACCAAGCGATAGAATTTGTTGCCTACCACCACACGGCAACGGGGATTGATCCCACGCCGGTTGTATCGAGGTTTACAGGTGGACCCATTCCGCACCAGGCGGGAATGCTGAAGTTCTCGCCCGATGGCACAAAGCTTGCAATGACGAATGTGAGTGATAGAGTTGTTGCCGTCTATGACTTTGATGCGGCAACGGGTGTTGTGCGTAATCGACAGCGGATAACGTTGTCTCCACCGAATACGCTCATCAACATGTCTGTGTGTTATGGACTGTCGTTCTCATTAACAGGCAACTTCATCTACGTCTCTCTTCGCGCCACTGCCGATGATGGCACGTCTACACGATCCTATATCTTCCGCTTTGCAACACCGAACGGACCGGACGGCTTAACTCTCACACCTGAGATCGTTGCCTCAACGCCTCTTCACAATACCTATCCATCGGCGTTGCAGCTTGCTCCGAATGGTCGGATCTACTTCACAAACAATCGCACGCTAGGAGAGATATCAAATCCGGATGCCGTATCGAGTGGTTCCGGATTGTTGGTGGTGTTGGATAGGGTGTCGTTTGGTACAGGGAAAAGATCACTACTTGGACTCCCCACATGTATGGAGAGCAGCTTCCTCAGACCAACACCAAAACTCGTATGCAACGTACCGATAGGTACCGTTACCGCGCCCGGTGGATGTGTGGGAACATGTATCACCATCACACACGCCGTCCTCAATGCTCCCGATACGTGGTTGTGGCAGTTCCCCGGTGGTACTCCATCAACATGGTCAGGCCCAACGCCTCCACCTATTTGTTACAATTCTCCCGGACAGTACCCTGTAATCCTCAATGCAACAAATGAGGCAGGCGAGAGTGAACTGCGCGATACAGCTGATATCAAGATCAACCCGGGTATTGATGCGGGACCAGATATAGTTGCATGTATGGGTGGACCCATCACGCTGCGTGCTCGTGCAGGTGGAAGTGTGGAGTGGACCGATCTCTCAACGAACACCGTCATCCCTGGCGATCAACCCGTTGTTCGGCTCGACGTACCAACAATGTACCGTGCCGTTACATGGCAACCGTGTTTTGCATCGGATACGGTTCAGGTGAATGTCTCAACAGATGTGGAAATTGTCCGCGCCGATACAAGTGTTTGCAGAGGTGGCGGCGCAGATCTCGTCCTCTATCCCGGTACACGCATAGAGTGGAAGCAGGGGGCTGACCCAATCGCCCGCATCGATGACAGCACGTATCGTTTTACTCCATACGAAACCCACGTGTATGAAGGTCTTATCCGTTGGCCCGACACCTGTACGCAACGTCTGCTCTTGACCGTTGTGGTGATCGATAAGCGACAGATCTCCATCCGTGTTGCACCATCTGCCGGTGGGGTTGGAGACACCGTTAACGTTAATGTTCGTGTGCGAACAACATCCATCGGTGGAAGCGTGAATGTGCAGATGGAGCCCCTTGATGGAGTTGAATGGCAAGCTCCATGGGACAGCAGTTACGTTGTCCTGTTGGATTCATCCGAGATCTACTTCACGGCGCGTGTTGTTGCCTACGTCAATGGAAGTAGAACACGTACCATCAGCACCATTGCTGAGGTGAGTGATACGTGTTCGATTGTAAGCTATGAGCCCGGACTCCTTACAGTAGAACAATGTGCGCTTGAGTTCCGACAGGTGCGGTTTACAAAGCCCCTTACCATCACAACAACGGACGGTATGGTTGTTGTTGACGGTCAAGACCAGATCGACGTAGCACTCTACGACCTGCTCGGCAGACGAATAGCACATCATACAGCACAGCATCACGTTGAACTTCCGCTTTCTCCTCACCGACATTTCCCGATATTTGTTGTTGCCACGCAAGGGGCGCAGCATCTCATTCATTGTCTTCGATAACGATTGTTCTATTATGTCTCTCTTCAATACGGGGCTTCTTGTTGCCCTTGTGATCACCGCCATTCTATCCGGTTGTTCGTCGTCGGAGCCAACACAACCCATTGATACATCCATCGAGATCAGGGGCAACATCACACGCATGCGCGCCGAAGACGTTGGGAACATTGAAGTGTGGTTAGACTCTTCGTTGTCGATCACGATCAAGCCCGATGCCACCTATTCCTTTGCCAACGTTGCAGCAGGAACACATCATGTAGAGGTACGCGCCGGATTTCCGATCAATGTAGACCCACCATCCAGGACTGTTACAGTTGGCACGAGTGATGTAGGCAACATCGACTTTGTTGTGTCGCTCAAGGCCAGCGAACTCGACACACTCATAACCGTCACCACAGCCCCCGGTACATTCATGATGGGGTGTGATTCATCCGATCTCTTTGCAGACATCTACTCGGCCACCCCAAAACATGCGGTCGTGATCACAAAATCCCTCAGCGTTGCCATCTACGAAACAACGCAACGTCAGTGGATGCGAGTGATGAAGCAGAACCCAAGTCTTGTCATTGGTAATGACCTACCTGTAACCAACCTCACGTATGATTCTGTGATCGCCTTTTGCAATCGCATGTCAGAAGTGCATGGCTACGTGCCGGTTTACACCGGCAGTGGCGCCAGCGTTCAGATTAATCCAACGGCAAATGGCTATCGACTTCCAACAGAGGCCGAATGGGAGTATGTAGCTTCTGCGGGGAGCACAACAGCATTTAGTGGTATCCCGGATTCGGTTGTTGGTAGGCCCATTGAACGGATCTTTGAAGACGTAGATCTCATAGCATGGTGGGGCAACAACCTGGGCGGTGTGAACAGCGGTAAGCCACAGCCCGTAGGTACGCGCAGGCAGAACGCCTGGGGTCTATATGACGTACATGGTAACGTAGCAGAGATCGTAGAAGGTGCACTTTTGAAATACACCAAGACCACTGCAACAGACCCCATTATGCTCCCATACAAGAACGGTCCCGTCATCCGTGGCGGCAGCTGCATGGAAGTGCAAGGGGCTCCCTGGTTCATCACACTCCGAGGCCGTCGCGCCATCCGCTTCAATGATGCCTACCCGTTTGTAGGATTCAGAGTGGTGCGGACGAGGTAAGCCATGCTAGTGTGCTAGTGTGCTAGTGTGCTAATGTGCTAGTGTGCTAGTGTGCTAATGTGCTAGCGTCGCGAAGCTATGCGCTTTGACGAATGCATTTTATAGGTAAATGATCAGCAATGAATGTAGTTGGCTACTTGGAAGTAGGGCAACTCCGCATCGCTTACTCAAATGAAATTGAGTCGTCAATGTCGCTATCTCCACCCAGAATGGAATTCAGTTCATTCTGATAGAAAAACTTTTCGTCTCCAAAGGCCGGAGTTAACTGATCGAGCCATGTTGCGCCTTGGTCATGTTTGGCAAAGAATGGTCGCGCAACCCAATCGGGGTTGCGACCTTGCAAGAATCTCAACGTAAAGACACGCTCTCCCGCCAGATCAGCTACGCCAAGCACTTGCACCTTGCCTGGTGTTGCGCTCAATACGGGACCTCTGACCGTTCTGCAGATGCCACTGACGCGTTGATATGCCTCACGAAATATGTTCCAGGCGTGCTCAAGAGGAATCTCAAAGAACTGCTTAGGACCGGTATCACGCTCAACAAACATGTAGTATGGAATCATATTCTGATCTACCTGTTCACGCCACATAGTTGCCCATACATTGGGATCGTCATTGATATGCTTGAGTACGGGTGATTGAGTCCGTATTTGCGCACCTGTGTCGAGAATAGCACGAGTTGCATCGCGTTGTGCTTTAGGCTGTAGTTCGCGGTAGTGATTGAAGTGAGCCATGATAAAGAGGTTCCGCCCGCTCTTAACAACCCTCTCGAATAGTCTCCGTAGATCATCGGCATCGGGATCGTGAGTGAATCTATAGGGCCAATATGACAACGCCTTTGTACCGATACGAATTGTTCGGATATGTGAGAGATCGTCCTTCAGTAAAGCGTCTATATAATTTTCAAGAATCGATGTTTTCATAATCATTGGATCACCTCCAGTGAAGAGAACATCGGTGACCTCTTTGTGAGCTTTGAGGTACTCGACAAATGTCTGTATCTCGCGAGTTGCAAATTTGATGTCAGACATGCCAACAAACTGCGGCCAGCGAAAGCAAAACGTGCAGTACGCATGACATGTCTGACCTTGGCTGGGAAAGAAGAGGACCGTTTCGCGGTACTTGTGTTGCACACCTGGAAGAGGCTGTCCATCTATCTGTGGAATATTGCGCAACTGTGCGGACGGGTGTGGGTTGAGCTCCATACGAATTTTCTGCACCTCGTGTGCAATCGCTTGAGCGCTAGCATTGTGTTTTACTAGCTGTTCCATTCGGGAGAAGTGGTCATCCGAGAGCATTTCTCTTTGTGGAAAGATGAGAGTGAACATTGGGTCGCTCTTAAAGTTATCCCAGTCGATCAGCTCTTCAATCACATAGGAGTTGGCCTTGAACGGCAACACCTTCGATACAATTTCAACAGCGTGGCGTTCAATGGCAGGAAGCTTCTGAAATTGCGCTGCATGCTGAATTGAATTCGATGAATAGGCTATATACGGTGGTGCTGTATGAGTCATTGAATGTACCTCTTCAAATGTGCTCTGAAATTCCGATGATCTGTACCGGACGGCACATATGAAGCCATATTGCCAAGAGTTATGAAGTGAAGGAAACGCATGTAGTGCGAACTGTCGTGTTCAACCTCACCGTTGAACGCAATAAGAAGCCCCTTGCCATGGTGGTATTGATTCCGCATCCGTCAATAGCGATAGAGCTCTTTGGAGTTATAGATCAGAGGTGGACCTGCGTTCAGTTCCTGATCTCACCGCGATGGTTTCGCCATCTGCCCCTCTCGCACGCTACGCTCGAGAGGGGCTTCTGCTTTTTATGTGAGCACCATAAATCACACACCCCCAATCATATCACTCCGCACGCAACGGATCGCTGATTTTTGTGATATGCAGACCTACTAAGCCCTGTGTTAAGTTGTAGTTGTCAAGAATTCCAAGCACAGTCAGGCCAGTAGTGTCGTTCGAATAGACAGCACTCGTCGACATATTCGTAAAACAATCTAGAGATTGCCATGCGCTACATGTGGATCACTGCAACATGCCTTTGGGTAGCCGTCAGCCTCATGGCTATAGATTCAAACGGACAAATCACACCCGATACATCGCACTTTGTGCGACGTATCGAGGTGATTCCTAATGACACGTTAGTGGTTAATGGCGTTGACCAAATTCGAAGTGTTTCTAGGCTATCGTTTGCCAATGGCGCTCTATACAGTTACCAATGGCTTTTCAACGAGGTGCAAAGCACTCAGCTAACAGTATTTAAATCGGTAGATACCGGTCGGACCTGGAAAACGCTCTCTTCTATCGATGCCAGTACTAACATCTCGTATGCTGACTGGTCACCTAATGGGAGGTATTTCGTGACGGCATTCGAAGACGGAAGCATTGTCTGTTCTGATGATTCGTGCAAAACACTAAGAAGAATTCCTAGCCCCACGACCAATCCCATTAAAAGAATCACAGTGGACAATAACGGCCGAATCACTTTGGGCAGGGTACTTGAATCCACACTTGTGTCTACGGTTGATGATGGTATAACTTGGACTAGCGAGGGCCTAGAAAGGTATGCTCCACCGTACATGGTAGCTGTACAATTTCTGGACTATATGGCGGATGGGACTTTATACTTTTCGTTCTGGACCGTCGGCCCTGATACACTTAGTAGAGTGTTGCGTCGAATGCCGAATGGTGACTGGAGCGACATTGGCGCTCCGTTCTTTGTGGAGTCGATCTCCGTCGCGCCGAATGGCAAGCTGTTAACTTCAACCGATCGGCGCATATTTACTGGTAGCGATCCAAGGAGGTATACTGAAGTTATGTCGCAGAGCTCATTTGGTGGAGTATGGGGGCAAGAGTTCTCCTTCATCGCTCCCGTGTATAAGGCCTCAATCTATGACATCGACTTCTCGCCATACGCAAACGTAGCCACTGCATCGGGTGCGGGTATTCTGCTGTTTTCAGTAGACAACCGTCCATGGACAATCGACTATAGGTCAAAGGACGTGTATGACCGCGTTCCAAGTAACAATCGCATCGAGAATCTGATTTGGATTTCCCCTACTCATCTGATCGGAACGGTCAACCGGACTATGTTCGTTGCCGAAGTTGATTTTTCTGCAACGAGCATCGACGAGCGGGCTGAGAATGTTGTTGAAAAGTGTATATACGATGACGCTTCCCGACAGATTGATATCTACACATTGGACGGACGCAGGCTCTTCAGTGGCAACGAGATCTCTGCTACTGAGTATGTCGTCAGTGCTCGAGGATGCATGATGATCGTTTCACGCTGCGCATCCATTCAATCATGCTGCAAGACTAAGTTCGTTTGCCAATAGCCATGCCCTGATGTAAAGCAAGAGAATAGGAGGGAGTATGTTTAGATCTGCAGTCTGGCTGAACAGCCATGGTACATGAACACTGCAGCAATTGTGGGCAGCTAACATGTTTCAATTGTATCCGTGAGTCCGCTAAGGCAGAATAGCATGTTGAGTTGCGAAGCCCCTTGCTAGTCCGGGTACGTGATTGTATGATAAAAAAAAAGCCACCCGAAGGTGGCTTTGATTTGTGCTTCAGGGACGGGTTATAGACCGATCGCGAAATCGTACTG
>CALMZQ010000184.1 GCA_937870915.1 uncultured Ignavibacteria bacterium | reverse complement strand
GCCTTGAGCCAGCCGTTGATGGTGTAGGTGTAGTCGATGCCCTGCACGTTGTCTTGACCGATCTCTACCCGACGCAATGGACCGTGTGTTTCATAGGCATACGAGGCGTCCTTGGCCCAGATGATGCCGTCCTTTGAGGTTTCGCAGGTGATGACATCAACGACTAGAAGTCGATTTGAACGAGAGAACTCTACATCCATTATTCTTACTAAAGAGTTGATTCGTCGCCTTAGTAATGAGTCCGTTCCAGATATCACTATCTTTTACCAATGATAACGTTGCATGAACTACACCGAACGTCTTAAACGATGTAGCCTGCGTCGAAAATGAGCGGACGCTGTACCTAGTACTTCTCGTGGCGGCCCCAGAATTCAGACCAACATCCCAATCAACGAGATCATACCCGTTCTTCGTTTGCACCCTTTTGTACACGTATTGGCTGTCTAACACAAAATCAATTGATAGCGAGCCAACTCCATGATTCACGTCAATAGTCAATGTCTTGTAGAAACCGTACGTATAGTCAGAACCCAACACTACAACTTGGTCTTTCTCATTCACATAAACATACTTCGAAACACGTATCGTTGTATCGCTGCCAGACACATACGCTCGCGGTTCAATAATCCTTCTGACAGTTGAGTCTAATGTTGCTCCATTCCAATGGAATGATATCTCTACGAGCTTTTCACTTCCAAATGAGGCAGCACTAACCACTCTACCGATTTCATCCCTATCAATTATGATTGTATCCGGAACACTTCTGCCTTGGTATGTTAGCACGTAGTAGCGCGTCACGCCCCGACTGTGACGCCGCTGAACAATAGCAATATTGGAAACATCGGTATAAAGCATGCCTTGCAAGAGCAGGTGAGAGAAGAAATACGACTCCGTTGAATCATCGCTTACTTTTCCTCGATACACCTCTTCGCCCGATGAAGAATCTACTAACGAACAAGTACCAAGCAGAGAAGTCATAGTGTCTAGTTCCTCACGGATACCATAAGGGTTGAAGACTTCGTCGGTCATAGTGGCTACAGCTACACTAAGTGCAATCTTGTTCGAATCACTACTACTACCAAAAGCAGAGCTCCATTCCACTGCTACCAGCATATTGAATGTGACAAGAATGGCACAACCAATCCAGCGTCCATGGACAAGTTTTCTGAAATGAAGAGTGAAACAGGAAAGAGGCATTATTTCTCCTTCTTGACTTCTGGATCTTGCTTGGTTGATTGTTGCCCACTGGAAGGTTTTGGAATGAAGGTATCTTTCCAAGAATTCAGCCGCTCCTCAGTCAAACCGGATTGAGCATATTTTTGAAATGCTTTTGCCGCTTTCTCAGACTGCACCTTATCATCCATATACGTGCTTACTATGCCTCCTGAGGCTATGTGATTGGCAAATGAATAGTACGTATAGAGCCCGTGCCCAGCCTCATGGTAGGCAATTTCAATATACATTGAGATGGCAGTTAGGAAGCCATACGATTTAGCGACGCCTTGATTGTGTTCGGCGAATATGGCAACTTGTCCTAACACCTCTATTGAGGTTTGTCCGTATTTTTTAAGCTCATCAGCGGTAGCTGTACCGCTCGATCTCTTCGCAAGACTCAATGCCTTTTCGTTGCTTAAGCTAGGGTATTCTTTAACTATGTCATTGGCCCAAGCGTCAAAATTAGTGATCGTTGTTTTCGAGTTTACAGTTGCATCAAACCTACCGAGTTTATCATGGTTATCTGATGCTGGAGGTGGATTTGTCCCTTTGGCAATCATCACGACACCTAGGGTCTTTTCAATAGTTTGTTGCAGGAAGGTGTGATCTGCTGCATTCAAGTGTCTGATTAGGTTCGCCATCTCAGAGGCATAATCGGCAACCAACGTTGCATCTACAACCTTTATCGGCGTCTCATCTTTTCCCATGAAGTCGCTAACATAGTTTGCAGGCATGAATTCGCCTCCTTCGAGATCTCGGCCCCAAACTGGCCGATTCTCACAGAATCCATATGGCGAGTTCCATGCAAAGGCTCTCGCCAACGGATCCACACTCAAGAACCTCGCAATCCTCGGATCATAGATGCGGAATCCATAATCCTGCTGATTCCCTTCCCCATTTACCTCGTTGTCATTCTCCTTGCCGTTGAACCCAAACCGTGCGGCGTCTTCGCCGCTGGCTCTCCACCGTCTCCCTGGCATCTCCATTCCAAATGGGTAATAGTCACGACGGTCGATGACTTCGGCGTCTTGTGTGGTGTCTCCGAAACCGGTTGGACGTGCGATGAGAAGATCGCTGATGGTCACCCGCACGTTGCCGAGATGGTCGGTGAGTTCGTAGTGCTTTGATCCGGCGTTGCGGTGCTGCTCAGATCCAATCCATGCGTAGTTGCTGGTGCTGTAGGTGATGCCGCGTTGTTCGATGCCGAGCCTGCTGCTGCCGTAGATGTGCACTTCGCTCTGTTTGATCGCACTATCGGCATGTGGACGTTCATAGACGCTGAGGATGTTGCC
Source organism: uncultured Ignavibacteria bacterium (assembly GCA_937870915.1). Taxonomy (GTDB): domain Bacteria; phylum Bacteroidota; class Ignavibacteria; order Kapaibacteriales; family Kapaibacteriaceae; genus UBA10438. The sequence goes on along the minus strand of CALMZQ010000184.1, from coordinate 4,329 downwards.
CTGTGCATCACGTGCATACCACGTAGTGCTCTTGAGTGTGCTTGTTGGCTGGTAGAATCTCTTCACCACACGGTTGCCCATGGCATCGTAGGTGTACTCAATCTTCGACGTGCTGCCCTTTTCTATTCTTTGAATCTTGTTCGACGGAGTCCAGACAATGGCGGTGATGCCACTTGCCGTGTCTCCGATCATGTTACCGGATGCATCATAGGTGTACGTATTCGTGTCCTGATCGTCCACATCAAATGAGTGGTTACCTGCCACGCCCCCTGGATCATCGACGTGTGTCAGACGATTGCGGTTTGTTTGATATCGGTAGACGAGGGAGTCCATGAGCGTACCTGCACTATCGACACGGACGAGACTCTTGAGGTTACCCCTTCGGCTGCGCTCAGGGCAGGCTGTTGCCATCGTACGTGTACGAAGATCGGTAATTCGGCGTGGCAGTCCATGAGTTGGATACGCGGGTGCTCAGTGTGTCAACACGTATGCGGTTAAGCAGGTCGTAGCGGTAGCGCGAGGCAAGGTTCTCTTTGTATCCGGTTGATGTGACTACTCGCACAACACGGCACAAACCTCACCGCTTGACATGACAACGAAGAACAGCCCCTTCAACCAGCCTTCATTCAACAACACCGTGTTGTCGCCAGTTGTGGTCATGTAAAAATGATTCATCTGATCACGGCCAAGCGCATCATACACGCTAGTGATCGAGCCGGAGAGGATCAGCGGGCTGTGCGAAGGCCATAACACATTTTGTTTCGGAGTCTTCGTTGAATTCTCGGAACCAACGCTTACAGGCGATGAGACATCATAGATCTCGATTCGATCCTCATCATACGACACAATCAGTTGCTTCGATGCAGAACATAGCGAGGCCCATCTCTGCATTGATGTATCCTCAGAAAGACGATAGCGTCTGTCAACTCTCATATTCTTGTCTGTAACAACATACTCGCCAGACTTTGTAAGGAAGGCAACGGCGTCATCTACTGTGAATCCATAGAACGAGAACAGATCTACCTCATCAAATACAGGGCTTCGGCTTAGAAGAAGATCTGGGCGCAATATTACGCCAGCCTTATTAGGTCCCTGTGATACAAGCAAGTCGCCAATGGAGGAGAACTTCGTGGAGAACGTACGAATTCCATTCTGTAGCTCGGAGTAAAGACTACCCGATGCAAAATGCGTTTGCATAACCGGTCTGCCGGTGATCGTATTCAGGATCTCACCACCATCGTCTGCTATCACCATCGCCTCGGCTTGGTCGGGGTACAATCTTGCCTGGAATTGACCATGTAGCACATCGGGGTTTCTGTACTCTGCAGATACTTGTGCCACATGGTTCGTGAAGAGAAGAGTTGTGTCGGGTGTCACTTCTAGCGTGAGCCCATTCTTTGTATCACAATCTATAAGCATGTTCCCTTCATCTCTGCTATATTGGAGATTCCGCGTAAAGTGACCACCTAAATCCGCAGCAAAGTGACCACCGAATTCCGCGTCAAAGTGACCACCGGAATCCGCGTCAAAGTGACCACTGAAGTCCGCGTCAAAGTGACCAGTGGCGATGGGGTGAAAAAGTGCTGATATCGGTCGTCTTGATCGGTTGATTTTGAGAACAACATTGTTCACAACATCAGAACCGATCATGGCAAATACACCGATCGACATGAACAAACTCCGAAGAGTCCTAAAGCTGCACTTCCTTGGGAAGAATAAGCTTCAGATCACGGCCTCCACGGGCCTGTCTCGCAATACGGTTCGCAAGTACCTGGCCCTGCAGCGAGACCTGGCCATCACCTGGAGCGACGTGTTGCTCAAGAGCGACAAAGAACTTGATGATCTGTTTTGCGTCAAGCCTGCAGAGCCCGAGGGCGAGCGCTTGGCTGTTCTCCGCGAGTACTTTGTCCGGCACGACAGACGCCTTGCACAGCGGGGAATGACGCTGCGGCGTCACTATGATACCTATGCCGCGCTGCACCCCGATGGCTACCGCAAGACGGCATTCTACCGGCACTACTACCAGTGGAAGAGGCGCGTGGCGGTCAGCATGCATATCGTGCACAAGGCCGGTGATAGGATGTACGTGGACTTCACGGGTGAGAAGCTCAGCTACTGCGACGCCGATACGGGCCAGATCCTGACAGCAGAGGTCTTCGTTGCGATTCTGGGTGCGAGCCAGTTGACGTATGTCGAGGCCACGCCATCGCAGCGCGTGGAGGATTTCATCGGCTGCTGCCAGAGATCGCTGCACTTCTTCGGAGGTGCTCCCAATGCCATAGTGCCCGACAATCTCAAATCGGCGGTCATCAAGAGCAATCGTTACGAGCCGCAGCTCAACGAGAACTTTGAGGGCTTTGCCGATCATTACAGCATGGCAGCACTTCCGGCCCGCGCCTACAAGCCAAAGGACAAGGCTCTTGTTGAAGGCGCCGTCAAGATCATCTACACGACGATCTTTGCGTCGATGCCGCGGCATCCGCCGCCGAGCCTTGAGGCTCTCAATGATGCGATCTGGGAGCTCCTGAAGAAGCATAACAGCGACCACTTCAAAGGGCGCACCTACTCACGCATGGATCAGTTCATCGAGATGGAGCAGCAGGCCCTACAGCCACTACCGGAACAACTCTATGAACTCAGGCACTCGGTTCAAGCCACGGCGCTTAAGAACGGGCACGTGTGCCTGAGCCCGGACAAGCACTTCTACAGCGTGCCGCGCATCGCCAGCACCATCCCGCACCCGGTGCAGGGTGAGGCGGCGGCCGGCGTGGTGCTGCTCAAGCCGGCCAGCCCCGGTACCGGTGTCATCGCCGGTGGCCCGGTGCGCGCCGTGCTCGAGTGCGCCGGGATCCACGACGTGCTGTCGAAGAGCCTCGGGTCGTCGAACCCGATCAACATCGTGCACGCCACGATGCAGGCGCTGAAGGACCTCGTCCGGCCCGAGGAGATCGCGGCACGCCGCGGCCTGCCCCTCGAGGACGTCGCTCCTGCTGCGATGCTGCGTGCGCGTGCGGGCCAGGGGGTCTGACATGGGCCAGATCAAGGTCACCCAGGTCAAGTCGGGCATCGGGCGCAAGAAGAACCAGCGCGAGACGCTGCGTTCACTCGGCCTGAAGCGCATCCACGACTCGGTCGTGCAGGAGGACCGTCCCGAGATCCGCGGGATGGTCGCGACGGTGCCGCACCTCGTGCGCGTCGAAGAAGTTTGAGGGATGACACACCATGACTCTTAAGGTCCACCACCTGCGTCCCGCTCCGGGCGCCCACACCGCCAAGACTCGCGTCGGCCGTGGTGAGGGCTCCAAGGGGAAGACGGCCGGTCGCGGCACCAAGGGCACCGGCGCCCGGGGCAACACCCACGCCCGGTTCGAGGGTGGGCAGACCCCGCTGCACATGCGGCTGCCCAAGCTCTCGGGCTTCAAGAGCCCGAACAAGGTCGTCTTCCAGGTCGTCAACCTCGACCGGATCGCGGCGCTGTTCCCGCAGGGCGGGCGGATCGACCCGGACACGCTGGCCGAGGCCGGCGCCGTCCGGCGCGGTCAGCCCGTCAAGGTGCTCGGCACCGGCGACCTCGGCGGCATCGAGGTCCACGTGCACGCGCACGCCTTCTCCTCCTCCGCGGCGGAGAAGATCGGCGCGGCCGGCGGTAGCACGACCCGTATCTGAAGCCGGCGGCCCCCGCGACGCACATCGGTGCGCCGCGGGGGTCGTCTGCTGACCGCCCTCGCCGATCCGGCGGGGGCGGATTGCTAACCTCACTCGACCGATCAGGGGAGGGCACGTGCTGCAGGCGTTCGCCGCGGCGTTCCGGACGCCAGACCTCCGGCGCAAACTGCTGTTCTCCCTGGGCATCATCGCCGTGTACCGGCTCGGCGCTGCCGTGCCAGGTCCCGGCGTCTCGGTCGAGGCGATCAACAACTGCCTCGAGGCGGCCCAGGCATCCGACCAGCGGGATCTCTACTCGCTGGTGAACCTGTTCTCCGGCGGAGCGCTGCTGCGCCTGTCGGTGTTCGCGCTCGGGATCATGCCGTACATCACGGCGAGCATCATCGTGCAGCTGCTGGTGGTGGTGATCCCGCGGTTCGAGCAGCTGAAGAAGGAAGGGCAGTCGGGTCAGGCCAAGCTGACCCAGTACACCCGCTACCTGACGATCGCCCTCGCCGTCCTGCAGAGCACCGGCATCATCGCCCTGGCCCGCAGCGGTCAGCTGTTCCCGAACTGCCCGCAGACGATCATCCCGGACACCTCGGTCACCACGACGATCGTCCTGGTCATCGCGCTGACGGCGGGCACCGCGCTGATCATGTGGCTGGGCGAGCTGCTCACCGA
>CALMZQ010000183.1 GCA_937870915.1 uncultured Ignavibacteria bacterium | reverse complement strand
ACGTGCAAGCTGTGGCCTCGCAGCGTGTAGAGGACTTCATCCGCTGCTGTGAGAATGCGCTGTACTACTTCGGCGGAGCCCCCGCAGCGATGGTGCCGGACAATCTGAAGGCCGGCGTGATCAAAGCCGACAAGTATGAGCCTACGCTCAATGACAACTATGAAGCGTTTGCCGATCACTTCAGCATGGCTGTCGTCCCAGCCCGTGCATACCGGCCCAAGGACAAAGCGCACGTTGAGAATGCGGTCAAGATCACGTATCGCAAGATCTTCGTCGAGCTGCCAGACACGCCGCCGGTGGGTCTCGAGGGCCTCAACGCTGTGATAGCGCCGCTGCTGGAGGGCTACAACAACCGTCTGCTGACGGGCCGCACCTACTCAAGGCGATCGTACTTTGAAGAGGTGGAGCAGTCTACGCTACAACCGCTACCGGCCCATCGGTTTCAGCTGCGCTACTCTCGCACCGTTACCGTGCAAAAGCATGGCTACGTCTACCTCAGTGTTGACCGGCATTTCTACAGCGTCCCACACGGGTACATCAGCAAGAGGGTTCGGATACTCTATGACGGCGAGAGTGTCGATGTCTACCATCGCCATGAATGTATCGCCTCGCATATGCGCGATCGCACACCTCACGCCTACACCAAGGTGGCGGCCCACCAGACGCGTGCTCATCAAGAGATGGATGCCTGGTCGCCGGAATTCTTTCTCGAGCAGGCACGCACGATCGATCCGCTGGTGGAGAGCTACATAGGCCAGGTCCTCAACCGCAAGCAGCACCCCGATAAGGCCTATCGTATGTGCAAAGGCATCATCGCACTGGCTAAGCGCGTCGGCGTGCAGCGATTGATCCGCGCTTGCAGGCGTGCCGACAGCGTGGGCTTGTATACCTACAAAACTCTTGCTGACATCCTCGCGCGCGGACTCGATGCGCAGCGCGAGGACGAAGAGGCCACCGATAAACCATCGATGCCGACGCATGCAAACATCAGGGGGCCGGAGTATTTCTCCCGCCCTACATCCTCATTACCAACTTCGGAGAACTGCGATGAACGAACAAACCCTTGATCGCCTAAAGGCGATGAAGCTTCACGGCATGGCCAGAGCGTTTCAGAGTAGCCTGGCTTCGGCTACGGATCAGTTGATCACGCCGGACGAGTTGATCGACACCTTGATCACCGCTGAGTGGGATGAGCGCGCCAACCGCAAACAGGAACGTAGCATCAAGAATGCCCACTTCCGTTACAAGGCGATGGCTGAACTCATTGACTTCAGCGGTGAGCGGCATGCCTTTAAGAACCACATCCTGCGGCTGACCGACTGCAGCTTCATCGCCAAGCAGGAAAACGTGCTCATCACAGGCAGCACCGGTCTCGGGAAGAGCTACATCGCTTCGGCCATTGGCCACCAGGCGTGCACGCTTGGCTACCGGGTACTCTACGAATACAGTAACAAGCTCTTTGCGCGGCTGAAACTAGCCAAGGCCGACGGATCCTACATCAAGGATCTTGCCCGCATTGAACGCCAGGATCTGCTCATCATCGATGATTTCGGCATCCAACCCTTGGACGCACAATGCCGCGCCATTCTTATGGAAATCATCGAGGACCGCCACGGCAAACGCTCGACGCTCCTCACCTCGCAGGTACCTGTTGACGTCTGGCATGAGGTCATCGGTGAACAAACCGTCGCCGATGCTATCTTAGATCGCATCATTCATGACGCACATCGCCTTGAACTTGCAGGTGATTCCCTACGCAAACGCAAGGGCGATAAACTCAACCAGCCCAACGATTCAACGAACTGATTTTTCATCAACAAAACCAATCTTCCTACACATCGAATGAGCACATTCTGAACACACTGATTTGCATCGTTGAAAGCACCAATTGTGGTGTTCATTTTGCACCGGAATCAGGTGTTCAATTACACGCGGAAAACACTGCTCAGTTTATGCGGAATATCCAGGCAAGGTGAAAACAACATTTGACCTCGTGTTCGCACGAGTGCCATATGATGTTGTGGAAGAGAATCAGACCTTTCGCTGGCCGTTGTTCAGTATTCGTGGCTTGGTTGGTCTTCCGGAGAACTTCGCTCTAGAAGGATCCTTATCCACCAACGTTGTGAACTTCAACTTTGTGCTTGGACCTAAGTGGAGATACAACTTCACCGAAAATCTCAAAGCGTATGTTGGTGCTGACGCATCATTTTTCACTGGTCGTGTAAATGCAGCACAATTTGACCAGTCTGCATCAGGCTGGTTCGCCGCCCCAAACGTAGCTGTTGGTTACTCCTTTGGAGACGTGAGCCTTACGTTAAAGGGTGAGCTCAGTTACATTCTCTCGGTGCGCAGTAGAACGGGAGATATTGAAACATCACGGTCGAGTACCGACTTCAATGGCTGGACGATCAGTGGTTATGTAGAGCAACCATTGTGGAAGGACAACTACATGATCGTTGGCCTGCGCATGAATCACATCAAGTTCTACTATCAAACGTGGATTTTGGCACCAACGTTTGATAAATACTACTTTGTGCCTGAAGCAGTGTTGGGGATCAGACTATGAATCATTTCAAGCTCCTTCGCCAAACTCTCCTCGTCTTCACGCTTCTTGTCGGTATTGCGTGTAACGACACGGACATCGTAACCCCGCCAACGCCACCTCAAGACTTTATCAGTCAAACTAGCCCCCTAACCATTGAGCAATCGCAACGTCTTGACGGTGTGTATGCTGTTGACCAAGGCAAGGACATCTTTGGTGATAGTGTAGTGATTGCACAGTCTGGCAATCGTGTCACTCTTTATTCAGGTGTGAAATCTGGATATGTGGTGTTTCAAGTAGGAAGCCTCGATTCAGTGATTCTGATGGTGGGCTACTGGAAGTATCAAAACTCTGAAGAAACCGGCCTAGCTCAAGCCTATATCAAGCGTGAAGAGGGGGCAGCGTGGATCGTTGGCAATGGTCAGGGCACGCCTCCTTCAGAACGTGTTATCCGGCTGTCAATCGGAGAGCAGAATTCTGCACCAAGCAAGCCACTCAGACTACGTTTTGTACGGCCGTTCTCTGAGAAGGCACAGTTTGACCGCGAGAATTTCTACATCATTGGGCATCGGTGTGCAGGGCGAATGTCTGACGGAATTCCTGCCTCGGAAAACACTATTGAACTTGCCCTGCGTGCTGAAGAACTTGGATGTAACTCGTTGGAGGTGGACGTTCGCAAGTCAAAGGACGGAGTCTTGTACCTGTACCATGATGCAACAATCAATCCACGGTTGATCAGAAAGAACACACTTGTAGGAGCAACAGAAGACTACACGTGGAGTGTGCTTCAGTCCGAAGTAACACTCTTGCATGGTGAAAAGATGCCTACGCTCGAGGACTTTCTCACAGCTGTTATCGAAAAGACAAACATCAAGTTCGTCTATCTCGATACAAAGACTGTTGGAGATGGAATCATCGCAGACATGGTGCCAATTCAGAAACGTGCTCTTGAGAAAGCGGCTTCGCTCGGACGCGATATTGACATCTACATTGGAATCCCCAACACTGACCTCCTTGAAGAACTCAAGACCGTTCAGACAACCACCGGAGTAGTCCCGTCGCTAATCGAAACCTCCCCGGAGGATTGTATCGCTGTAGATGGCAAGGTTTGGTCTCCTCGTTGGTCAGATGGAACACAAAGCTCCAAGGTACAAGAACTGCAAGGACAAGGCCGCTATGCAGTGACTTGGACAATTGACATGCCAGTCTACATTCAACAATATCTCAACGAGCCAACAGGTCGCTTCAACGGCTTCCTGACGAATTATCCGATGCTCGTGAAGTATTACATCCTCATGCAGTGATCACCATGAAAAACTTCCTCCTCATTGCGATCGCTGTCCTCGGTACCATTGTGGCGTCTGCCCAAAAGGACTCAACCTATACGTTTGATGGGACCTTCGGCGGTGGCTATGTATACAACATCACAAGTTTCCCATATGGTGTAGATGGGCTTTCCAGAAATGGATTTAATGGATTTGCTCGTATTCTTTGGAATCCCGAGACGATTCTTAGTGTTGGCCTAGAGATCGGATACACCAATCTCTACAGCGTTGATCCTCCGGAGGACCGGGCCATTGAACACTCAGCCCTGGTTGCCTACCCATTCTATCTCGTGCTCTCGATGGAGCCCGTGGACCGATTCTCCATTGCTATAGGCTACGGCATGGCAATGCTCTCTTCAGTGGTTGACGACGGAACGTCTCAAACAGGTGTTACAAGCGCCAGCACTTCTGTATACGGGGCTCTGCAGTATCTAGCTCCGATCGATGACCGACTCAAAATCGGTGGGGAAGCACGGTTCACATCGATCGATCGTTATCGAGATATGAATCTTTCGTTTAATGTGTTGATTACGTATTCGCTGATCCGGTATTGAGAACAGCGAATGGAGAACAGCGAACAGCGAATGGTGAATAGCGAATAGCGAATACAGAATAGCTAAGGGTAGAAAAAGAAAAGCCTGATCGAGAGATCAGGCTTTCTTTTTACGGGATGCGGGACCGACGGGGCTCGAACCCGCGACCTCTGCCTTGACAGGGCAGCGCTCTAACCAGCTGAGCTACGATCCCGTGACCGTTACGCCGTGGACCCAAGCGGGATCGAACCGCTGACCTCTTGAATGCCATTCAAGCGCTCTCCCAGCTGAGCTATGGGCCCGTTCACGAAAAACGGAACGCGAATATAGGGAGTTTGCCTCATTTGGCAAAGAGACGAAACCATCGGTGTAGAAACATTTATCCAGAAAGGGGATACGTATTTCTATCTAGTCCTTAGATTCGCCATTACTGTGGAATGCTGGGTTAACTGTTTTGAGGGAATCATGAGAAACTGTTTCGTTCTTGTCTTGCTATGTTTTTGGGGTGTCATCGCTGCGCAAGCACAAGTGACAATTTCTGCCACACAAGGATTTGGTCCATTTCCGCAAGGCCAAACGCGGTCAAACACCTTCTCGATCACGGGACTCCAACCAGGTGTACGCCTTGATAGTGTGATGTTTCAGGTAACAACCGGTACGGGTACATCAACACAAACGTATGCCTACCAGCGCTCGGTTTCGAATTCCTTTGTTGTAGACATGGCCATTCTGCCGTGGCAACCAACTCCACAGATCACGGCTGTAGCCTACTTGCGGAATCAATGGTCCGCATATTCAACAACGATCTCGAAACAGATCCAGATCTCGGCTCCGATCATCAGCCTGACGTCAACTGACAATTTTGGACCTGTTATCGTAGGCAAGCCACATACGGCTACCTACACGGCATCATCATTGCCGGCAGGAACTACGCGTGTGACAATGACGATTACAGATCAGACGGGCCAAGTTGTTTCGCAGAAGGATACCACTGGAACGAATCTCACGTCTGCACGACTCAGTTATACTTCGACGCTATATCCCGGACAACTACGCGTTAATGCACTGGTACGTTATCCAACGGAACCAACCAATGGATACTTAGTGCAAAAGGTCATCACAGACTCCTTGATCCGTCCAACAGTACTTGCCTCGCAAGGCTTCGGTCCTTTTAAACCGGCGGCTCATCTCTCGAACACCTTTATCGTTCAAGGCCTAGGACCTGGTTGTACAACCCTACAGTGGATTATTCAATACAAAACTCCAACCGGATATATTCGTCAGCCCCTTTCCCTTACCCGGGCCTATGATGCGGTAAAAGACTCCATGCACTTTGTGTATGACATGAGGAACGTGAGTCCCAATTCAACGTTGCGTGTCTTGGCCAAATATGGACCCGGTCAGTTCTTGACAGCAGAATCAGACTATCCCCTCATCATGCCAACGTCGGTAAAGCCACCACGGTTCCGTATCAATGACTCCATTCCACTTCGATACGGAGTCTCAAAGGCAGACACGATCGTTCTCGACAGTCTTCCGGCACGCATCACGAATGCGGTACTAACGCTCACCGACATCTATGGTCATACCATTACAACGAAGGAGTTTGATGCTCCTAATGGTTCCTACCTAGATTCAGCCTGGGTTGCCTTCAACGTAAACCAACTTCCGCCGTCAACGGCAATGCTACGTGCGGTGTTTACGAACGACATGAATGACGATAAGAGCGAATATGATTACGAGATCGAGGTTCGGGACACATCGAAGGCCTTTCTGTTCGCTGATTCCTGGGGTCCGTTCGTGCAGAGTGATTCTGCTACGATCACTCCCGGCGTCACATTCCTTAGACCGATCTCTGGCCCAGCGCCTAGTGCTGTGTTCGGACGGTTCAGTGTGGTGGACACAACAAATCCAACAGTACCAATCGTTCGCTCGCCCCTTCTCACAATGACGGGCATCACGAATGCAGATACCATGCTGTATTGGCCAGACAGCACATATGTTCCGGGGTCAGCCTCATACAGACGAGGTCTTGTTCGTACGGATGTGTTGCCTTTGACATCGATCGTTGTTTTTGAACGACTTGTTGTTCGTGGCACGGACACAACAGTTGAAAGCTCGGTCACACATCCGATCATTATGCTTCCGTCTCCCGGAACATTAACGTCGAACAAGGGTTATGGTCCATTCATCGTCACCCGGCCTACACCTGTGACGTTCACTATGTCGAACCTCCCGGCTGGAGCCTCGATGGTTCGATTTGCAGTCTCTGGCACATCAGACATCACGCCGGTTGACCAGACTGAAGAGCTCATCCCAGAAGGAACAACAACAGTTGAATGGACGACAGACGTTGGCAACCTTCCCGTTAATGCACAGCTGTGGGTTTGGGTTGTCACGCCTACATCGTCAGATAACGGAACGTTGCTGCGACGGGCTCTCAATACAATTCCCGACACAATGTCCGTTCAATTCACAGCTCGTGTTGATACAATTGCTCTTGACTGGAATGTGCAACAAAGCACGAACGTGATCTCTGGTCCTAAGGCTTATACCACAGTGATGACGTTCTCAAAGATCCCGGCGCAGACAAAATCGATTCAAGTTCTGAGCATGAACGAGCAAAGCGGGAATATGGATACCATGAGTGTCCAGATCCCGTCTACGATCGATTCAACGGAGACAAACGTGCCGTATCGTTTGGGATACGATCCAAGTCTCACTGTTCAGCAGTCCTTCTCATTCAGAGCATTCAATACGCAATCGTTCCAGGTTCGATACCTTTCAGATGGTGGGCCACGTGATGGCATCCGCTATACTCGCCCTGTAGTCATCAAGAAGCCAAACCTTTCCTTTACAGCAAAGAAGATGGACGTTACAAAGCGTCCGCCCGTTGTAGACCCAACACCGATCCGTCAAGGGTCTACCGACCTCGTAGACCTTGATGTTCGTTGGGCACCAAACGGAACAGCTTCCTTTACTACGGGGCTTGCCAGTGGCCTCAAAATCGACTCTGTGATCTTCCGCGCCCGCGACTGCTCGGGTCAGGTGGTTGACCAGGGTCGAGTTTCACCGTCACCTGCACTTCTCATGACAGGTGTTGCAGCAGATTCATCCTATGTGGTTACCAAGTTGCCACTTGCAGTTGCATCCGTGGAATTCACCTTGTTCTCCACATCGCTGACGTTCCCGAATGAAGGTGTTATTGTATCAGCACCTCTGAGCGTGATTCCGTATCCTCAGTTCCACGCGCTATATGGATTCTCCTATCCAACATTTCGTGTGTTGGATTCAACAACTGCCTCGCTTACGCAGCGATTCTATCTTACCAATGTTGACGGCATACAAGAGATTGATTCTACGAGATTCGTAGACCGCAATGGTGTTACGCGGTACGTCTTTTCAACGCAGGTTCCGAACAACGACACCATCCATTTCCCTGGCTTCGACGTCAATACCCTTGATGCTAGTCTGGCACCGTATACCATTGTTGGTTTAGTGCGCTCTGATCTCTGTAATGTTCAACGGGCATACACACAGACGCTGGCAACCTTTGAAATGCCACGAGTATTGGCAGATCCGCCACAACGCAACTGGGTGTATTCATCACTTGGGTGGGGACCGTTCAGACAGGGACGTGCTCCAACAACAATCTTCCGTGCAAACTTCGATCCGGCACAGTTTATCACAAGCCGCTCTGAAGTTGGTGACAGTCTCCGTGTAAGTATCGCCGGTATCAATAAGGATGGTCCGTTCCAAGATGCCGCCCCCGCCGTGTATTCCTTCTCTAGTTCCACGGCTCTTCCTTCACACGTGAACGCTGGTGCGAGTGTCAACCTCAACCCGTACGACACGTCATCTTCGATTGCACTCCACGTAGTCTGGATAAAGAAGACTTCTGCCGGAGCCACAACTGCTCTCGATAGATACTACCCTTTCCCGATCACCATGATCGAGTTCCCAGATCAGCCGATTGTGATGAATAAGACGGATTTTGAACAATCTGTACTTGCGGGCTCAACAAGTGCTCCTGTTATGCAGGACTCGTTGAAGTTCTCCATGACGGCCGCATCCATTGCAATCGACTCACTCACATTTGCCTACTACAATTCAGTTGGAACACGGCTCGATACGTTCCGCGTGACCCCAACGAACATCAATACGGTAGACACGACTTCCGTATTTGCCTATGCACGCGATGTGGCTCAATTCAAATGGCCAGATATCGCACGCGATCAAGGCCATGTGGATATTCGTATCGGATACGTGTTCCAAACGGCAACACGTCCAACAAAGATGCAATACACGGCGATCGATATTGAACCACATGCGGATTGGCTTAACGGAAGTGTTGCAACGCTCAACGGAACGGCAACACAAACGTCCGTTCCGATCAAGGTTGTGATTCCAATGCCATCGTCAACGTTTGGCGTTGTAATTCCATTGTTCAACAGCATTGTGTTTGGTATTCCGTTTGACGAATCAAACCGCCCCCTCAATGTTACAGTGGATGCCCTCTACAACCGTTCAACAAAGGGCTTCGCATTTGCAGGACCGGTTGATGAGCAGAATTGTCATTGGCCACCAACGATCACACTGTTTGGTGGTATCAACTTCTCGTACAATATCACCGCAGACGATGGAACGAAGTCTGGAGAGTTTGAAGCCATCCGTGCCTTTGAAGAATCTGACGGCATTCCACTTCGAGAACTTCGTGTACGTGCCCTGTATTCATCGAGTTTTAGCGCTAATGGCGTGGGAATGATGTCATTCATCAACGAGATGGCTAAGGTGATTGGCGATATTGTTGGTGACGCAGAGGATGAAGAGACTGGTGGAGTTGTAGAACTCAAGCCGATCTTTTCTCTTGGAGGGGGCACACAGCAGATATCCGTTGTGAATCTCGCCACTAATGAATCGGGAGCTCTGCAGAACACCAGTTCTGTTCCTAGCGTCAATGATCCTGAAGCTGCCAACCTCATGCCATCGAGTCAAGCTGTCGGCATAAATGTGTCCGGTGGCGGTGGACTTGAACTGAGCTTCATTAAGGGGCTTGCCGGAATCAGTGCTTCGATCTCTGTGAATGACCTGATTGCTACTGGCGAGGTCTACAAGGGCATCGTTAACAATGTGTCGAGGCAGTATTATGTGCCAACACTGAATCCTAGTGTGTGGTTCACGTTAGAGCTCTCTCTGCTTTGGGGATTGATTAAGCTCGATCTTTTCAAGGGACGGCTGTATTCATGGACGTCTCCATATACCATGCCGTCGTTCCCGATCTACAGCGAGAGTTGGGAATCGATCTTCAAGCCTACGTTTAAGAGGGAAGCCGGAGATCGCCCACAGGTTGCTGAACCGATCGCAGAACTACCGGCAGAGACTCCGTACTACCGTCCTAGTCCGTCCCTTGCTGCCAATGACAGTACAATGGTATCTGTGTGGGTAGAACATGCAGAGCTCGACAATTCCGGGACGCTCGTCATTGGTACACTTGATCGCACCTCGCATCAATTCTCGCGGACAGGAACCATTGCACGTAATCGCAACGGTATACATGATCCATCCGTTACTCTTGTTGGAAATGCAGGGGATGCAATCATTGCGTGGACCCAAAATGATAGAAATGCCGGCGAAGTTGCGAATGATGCTCCGGTTGCATCGTTGCTACGCTCGGAGAATGTCCACGTTGCATTCTATGATGCATCAACAGGTGGCGTAACGGGCAGCTTCAAGGTAGCCGATCAATCCGGTAATAGAATGGATGGAAACGTAAGTGTAGCTGTGGCACCAGATGGTAGCAATGCCATGGTTGTTTGGGCAAGTATGGAGCCTTCAGCCAATTCCACAGATATCACCGGTGTACGGCTCTTCAAAGTGGATGGAAGATGGGAAATGGGCGATCCGCGAATCATAGCCACAACGCCTGGGTTGGATCGTGACCTTTCGATTGGTACCCTAGCGGATGGCACGTATCTTATTTCATGGATCAGCGAGAACGTTCAGACTGGCGCTACAGATGCTCGTTATGTAACAAGCACTGAAACGGCCTGGTCCGCGCCAGCAGTTGTTTCCAGCTCCGATGGACTGAATGCGATCACTGACATTGACATGTCTGTTGCCGGAAATCGTGCGATCATGTTGGTTGCAAAACATGAGATCATGGACACCGTGGAGACAGAACGTTCGCTATCGTCGTATGTGTACGAAGCAGGTTCGTGGTCACAGCCGGCTGTAGTAGATCTAGGCGACAACAAGGGGTATGTGCGTCATCTCGATGTTTCGATGAATGCAGAAGGTGAACTATTTGCTGCACTCGACCTCTATGACAGAACATCGCCATCATCAGGACAACGGAGCTTCATCACGCTCACTGGAACGTCTCCATCAGCCCCTTCATCATGGAAACTTGACCGAGATAATCCAGTAGTTGTTGATCGTGGTCACGCATCGTGGCATATGAGATCCGTGATAGGCCCCGATAACACCTATTACACCATCGGCCAGGAGCTTGATACTATTGCGGGCAATACGCAGGTGTATCGCAATGGAATTCAAGTTGGGCCGCAGCGACTTAATATGGTCCTGCGCGCACTTCGCCAAAATGCGAATGGGGATCTGGTTGAACGTCGATTCGGTGGACAACCTACCTCGGTAGATGAGAGTGAAGCAGATCGTATTGAGCGTGACCTACGTTATCGCCCATATCTACTCGATCCTGCTCCAAACCCGGCACGCGAGGCAACTCTCGTCCCTGTTGCTGTGCAGCTTCCATCTCATATCAGCGTGGTTCTCAAAGATGCTGTCGGGCGAACAGTGGCAACAGTGTTTGATGGCCAACTCGACAAGGGTATCCATGGTCTGACGATTTCCGTGGATACACTACCTTCGGGTACCTACTTTGTGGTGATGACAGACCAGGCCGGAGCGATCTCGTCTGTACCGCTGACAGTGATTCAATAATCAGCGCAAGAACTGAAGGTCACACCAACGTCTATACAGTCCGGCATGTGCGAGTAACTCCTCGTGCGTGCCGGACTCTTTTATTGTACCATCAGCAAACACATAGATCGTATTACACGTCCGTACGGTGCTTAGTCTATGTGCGATGATGATTGTTGTTCTGTTGGACATTAGACGTTCAAGTGCATCTTGAATCAACCGTTCACTTTCAGCATCGAGAGAGCTGGTCGCCTCGTCGAGGATAAGTATTGGTGGGTTCTTCAGGAGCGCACGAGCGATGGCAACGCGCTGCCGTTGACCTCCGCTAAGTTTGATTCCGCGCTCGCCCACAAGCGTCTTGAATCCTTCAGGAAACTTCTCAATGAAGTCAAGTGCATTGGCTCCTCGAGCTGCTTCGCGCACTTCGTCATGTGTAGCATCTGGACGCCCATATTTGATGTTGTCCTCAATCGAACCACCAAAGAGTACGATATCCTGCGGAACCACTCCGATGTTTCGCCGCACTTGGGCAAGTGTGAACATCGATGCGGGCGTCTCGTCATAGAGGATCATACCACGAGTTGGTTCGTAGAGTCGTTGCATGAGGGCTGCGGTTGTGGACTTACCGGCACCGCTCTCTCCAACAAAGGCAACACGTTGGCCATTCTCAACGGAGAGAGAAACACCGTTCACAACGGAGATCTCCGTTCGTTCCGGGTACGAAAAATGCACATCTCTCAATTCTATCGAGGTTAGTGTGATAGGGGGCGCATCTTCTCCCACATTTTCAATGGGAACATCGAATAGCTCTCGAATACGTACCGACGCACCAAGTGACTTTTGGATCTGACCGAACAGTTCGGCAAAGGAGCCCAATGCGCCACCAACAAACATTGCATACATCAAGAAGGACAGAAGTTGTCCCATCGTTACTTCATGCGATGCTACAAGCTTAGCCCCGTACAGAATGACCGCTGCGATGCCACCGAAGATCGTGAAGATGATGAAGGTGACGAAGATCGCACGAAGTCTTGCTCCGGAGATGGCCAGCGTGGCGTTCTCGTGCAGTGCCTCGTCGTACCGGTGTGCCTCGTAGTGTTCTTGAACGTAGGACTTCACAGCGTTGATGCTCTGTAATGTCTCTTCAACGATCGTTGACGTTCGAGCAAGTGCGTCCTGTGTCTTCGTGCTCAACCTTCGTATTCGGCGGCCTATGAGGACAGCAGCAGCAACCACAAGTGGCGTCCCAATCAAGATGGGGATTGTGAGCTGAACGCTTGTCATGAGAATGAGCGTGATTGATCCCAGGAGAAACACACTCTGTCTCAATAGCTGTAGGATAGAGAACGAAAAGGTCTCTTGGATCTGCGTGAGGTCGCTCGATAGTCGCGAAGAAAGTTCACCAACCCTTCGGGTGGTTAGATGAGAAAGAGGCAGCCTAACGATGTGATGGAACAGATCTCCTCGCAAGAATGCGATCACCCGTTCTGTTGTTCGGGACATTGTTACAGAAACAAAGTATCCAACAACGGCCTGGAGCGATAGAAGACCAAGGAAGATCCCACCTGTCTGCACAAGCTCCGACGGAGCATCACTTCCTATGATCCTATCGATGATCGTACCGGTAAGCGCAGGAAATGCAAGACTGATACCGCTACTTGGAATCATGAAGACAAGGGCCACGATCATTCGTCCGGCATATGGACGGTAATAACGCAAAAGGAAGACAAACGTTGATCGAGGTGATGTTGATGATGTCAAAACGGACCTCGTCCATACATAGGGATAACAGCGCCATTTATGCTACACTGAGTGGAGCACAGATGTAGGATGGTGGACGCAATCTGTTCCGGCGTGACCCATTCATCTGCCATCGATCCTTCAGCCCATGATAGGTTTGCCTCTGTGCGAATAACGCTTGGAAGAATACAATTGCTCCGGATCCCATACTCACGTCCTTCTTCAGCAACTGATCTGGCAAGTGACACAACAGCTGCCTTTGACGCGGCGTAGAGCGACTTGTTTGGTACGGGGTGCACAACGGATTGTGCTCCGATGGTTACAATAGAGCCCCCTCCCTGAGAACGGAGAAGAGGAATAGTTGCTCGTAGTACATTGAATGTTGTAGTAACGTTCAGGTGTAGCATGTGCTCAAGTTCACTGGGAGTTGTTTGATCAAGGGGCTTACCGGCTTCTATCCCACCAACGAGGTGTACAACAGCCGATAGGTCCTGCGGTATCTCTGGGATCAACCTCTGTACCGCGGCGTCGTTCGCGAGGTCTCCATGTTCTTGACCTATGGCAAACACATTCCACGCAGCGAGCCGAGCGTGTTCAGCAACTACTTTTCCGAGGCCGCCTGTAGCGCCCGTGATCAGCATTGTGGGCATGATGTTAGCGAACGATAATGGGGAGAGAAATTGACGAGTCATTGTACCGCAGAACGATGATGTATGCTCCGCGTTCGAGGTCAGCCGCTGTGGTAATGATCACTCTATCTGTGTCCAGTGCCGAAAACACGCATGGAACGGGGCTGCCAAGAGTGACATGAACAATCCGGACATCAGTAGGGGGCGTATCAACACCGTTTATAACAATCTGCCGAGTCCCTGTGTTCAACGGGTGATCGAGAACCGTGGGACTATTCGACGTCTTCATCTCATCGGCGATGAACGTTACCGATCCCGGCAGACGAACACCACATGGACGAACAACAGCATTTCTTGGAAGTACAAACCACGTTGAATCGCGAGGGAACGAACCGCTTCGCGACGAGGACACAACCGTGGCTTCAATACGTGCTAGCATCGAATCGCGAAAGAGTTGCGACGATTCGATGGCAAACAGGTACCACGGATCTTCGGAGCGGAGTCCTTGAATAGTTGCTGTCTGCCCAGTAATCGGATCCTTAATCACGAGACGTACATCCATGCCTTGGTCACAGAAGACTGATGCCAAAACCGTGCGTTTACTGTCGACTGTAACGATCGTTGGTGGACCAACGCCCGGACCAAGTAGTCTAGCGGCCTCTGCTGCATTGATTGATCCATACCCAAGCACGGAATCTGGATCAGATGCAAAAAGTGATGAACGTTGTAATGCTTGACGCAAAACCCACGAATCAACATCGGGGTAGAGTTCTCGCAGAAGGGCTATCTGTCCTGCAACCTGTGGTGTTGCCATCGAGGTGCCGGAGGACATCGTAAACTCGCCAGTCCGTTCCTGTCCGGCAGCGCCCATACCAAGTGCTGCGAAATCAGGCTTTTGTTGGCCATCTGAAGTTGGACCATATGATGACTGTGGCCAGCGCGACACCCCATCAGTTGCCAATGCGCCAATCGTAAAGGCACTATCAGCATCACCTGGCGTTGAGAGTGATCGTGGTGATGGTCCATCATTGCCAGCTGCAGTAACACAGATCATTCCTCTTTGTGCAGCGATGTTAATGGCCCGTGATGGAAACGTTGTATTTCCGTCGAGAGCCGAATACGGGGTATTTGCATCTGTCGAATCGAAATTCCGATATCCTAGTGACGAACTTGAGATGTCCGCCCCTTGCTTCTCCAACCACATGATCGCCATGGCATAAAGATCCTCTTCGATCCTCCGTTCATATCGCATGTCCTCTGATTTGGCCAAAAGGTATGTTCCAAATGGGGCCACACCGATCAGTGAATCTTGTTGCCATCCGCCAATGACGGAGAGAATGATAGATCCATGCTCATCTTGCCTGCGAACGTCAATGGGTTCGTTGGCCGTATTGCTGTCTCCATAGATCACGTCGAGTTCTGCTTCAACTGTAAGGTGCTGAAGAGATGACATCGCTCTCCACCGAAAGCCGTTGTCAATCACGCCTATCCGCACATCTCGCCCATAGATGCCGGCATTGTGCAGCAGAGCCGTGCCTAGCATTTCCTGTTGTCTCTCAGCATAGCCATATCGTGGTGAGTTGCAGTCTGTAGCCCCTTCTAAGACGTATGAAACTGTTGAGGACGGAACAACCGATGCCACAAACGGCAGGAGTTCCACTTGGGAACGTTCCGATTCCGTAAGTCCAACCGTGACGGAGTTGAACCAGGGGACTATACAAAGGATAGAATCACTAATTGCCTTGACAGAGTCGAGATAGGGGGCATAGATAGGAGCATCCATCGAATCCAGCAGTGGATCCATTCCCATTCGGGCACGTCGCTCAAGAGAACGAGGATGAAATGTGGCTAATAGACTATCAAATTCTCGGGTTTCAGGGACAAAGGCAATTGGCCCCTTATCAACAAAAACAACCCTGTTTGGAATACGCTGAGCGACGGTCTGTTCCGTCATCGTAGCCAACGTCAGTAGAAATACAAGCCACACGGCTGCTCTTTCGTAGGTTTGGTGTCTCACGTAGGAATCCAATGTCAGAATCAGTGATGGTAGAACGGAGAATTGAAGCAATTCGGTCGGCACAGCGGGCCTCGGCGTGGATCGATCGGACCGGGTGGTCGTGGATCGAGATGACGGGAAACGATCGAATAGATCTTCTCCATCGTCTAACGACGAATGATCTTACACGTCTGGTGCCCGGACGAGGCATTCAGACCGTGCTTCTTACAGAAAAGGCCAGAATAATCGACGTTCTGACCGTTCTGCAGGATGAGGATCGTGCCTACCTGCTCGGATCGCCTTTGATAGCTCTACAGACGATCCAATGGCTACGAAAGTACGTCATCATGGACGACGTAAAGCTAAAGGACCATACGTCAATGGTCAAGGCTCTGGAGATCTGCGGACCACAAGCAGCTGGTGTCGTTCAACAGATCACGTCAATCGACGTGTCTGTATGGGCTACCGGACAATGGCAACGAGGTACCTTAGACTCGGGCGAGGTGTTGATAGTGCGCGCCCCTTCCATTTCGGAAGTTTCATACTGGCTGATTTCTGAGCCAGTAGTATGGGAATCCATCGTAAACGTTTTGCACGCTAATGCTGAAGCGATTCCACAGCTTACGGATGACGAGACCGAGTACCTGCGCGTCTGTGCAGGTATGGGGAGATTGGGGCATGAATGGACAGATTCATACAATCCGCTGGAAGCGGGGCTTTTGCACCTAACCTCATTCACAAAGGGATGCTACATTGGGCAAGAGGTTGTTGCTCGATTGGACAGCTACAACAAGGTGAAACAACGGGTAATGGGGATCTTGTCTGAGGCTCAACTTCAACCAGGCGATGTTGTTGTCGCCGATGGCTCTCAGATCGGCGTGGTGACCAGTGTTGTTGCCTCAACAGATCAACACCATTCAATCGCTCTAGCCTATGTCCGTGGTGAGCATGCTCATCCGAATACGGCGCTCACCATTCGCACGTCAATCGGTGATGTTACAGCTGAGCAAGTTCTTCCACCTCTCATGGATCCATCATGCCCATAGTGTGGATCACCGGCGGCGCACGGAGAATAGGTAGGGGTCTTGCTGTTCGATTTGCAGAGCGCGGCTACGATGTTGCATTTACGTTTCATACATCGGTAGCATCGGCCGAAGAGACCAAACGAGATATCGAAAGCCTTGGTAGACGCTGCGTATCTGTGCAGTGTGACGTGGGTGATGAAGCAGCACTCAACGACGCCCTCGTCAACTTTGAACACAAACTCGGCATTGCCGATGTAGTGGTCAGTAATGCCGGTGTTTTCCCGAAACAAGAAACCGTTGTGGAAATGGCTCTTGAAGGACTTAAGGAAACGTTGAGTGTGAACACCTTCCCACTATTGACCATAGCCAAGGCCTATCACGTTGCGTGTGGAAGAGCCGCGCAGCAAGGGCGCTTGATCAGTATTGGTTCTTTAGGCTCGATGGAGATCTGGAAGGATCGTATTGCATATAATGTGAGCAAAAGCGCCCTTCAGACCTTGGCTCATACACTTGCACGATCACTCGCACCGTCAATAACCGTCAATACAGTTGCACCTGGTGCAATTGCCCAACCGGAAGATGTGACATCAAATGACGCCTCCTTGATCGACCCTTCGCGGATCCCTATGCGTCGTCACGGAAGCGTTGATGATGTGTTTGATGCCGTATGGTTCTTTGCAACTGCCTCTACCTACATCACAGGACAGACGATCGTTGTTGATGGCGGATATCGCCTTGTTCGTTAGCCTAGCCCCTTAGAAAGAATTTCTTGACCATTCTGAATGACCTTATGATCCGCCTCCTCCTCATCACAGTAGCAGCCCTTACGCTTTCGATTCGGGTGATTGCAGGTACCGTGACCATTCTGCCGATGTCTCCCAAGGAAGGGGCTTCCATCACCATCGAATATGTAGCCGATGCCGTAGATGCAAACATCGTAGCAGGCGGAAAAATCCATGCCGTCTTGTATGGTTTTGTAGCAGACGCTGAGTCTCCGAGAGCTACCGAAGTTGTTCTTGAGAAGAATGGCTCAAAGTGGATCGGAAAAACGACTCTAGCTAAAGGCATTGTCTACACCATTGTGAAGGTTGGGAATGGCCCTCGTTACGACACGAATCGGGAATTGTATTGGGAGTTTCTCACCGCTACGGATCGTGGAACGGGGGTTTCTGGCGCACACATGCGCGCTGCGCTAGCACGGTATGGTCAGCTCCCTCTTCCATGCCGCATGAAAGAAGACTATGCAGGAGCGGTGGAGGAGCTAGAACAAGAAACAATGTTGCATCCTAGCAATACGGCAGCACGTGTAAACTATATCCTTGTGATGAAGAACACGGGTCAACTCGACGAGGCAGAAGCAACAGCCAAACTACGCGAAATAACCTCATCCGTGATGCAAGCATCGAGTCCACTTGACGCAATAGCACTTTCACAAGCATATGAAGTGCAAGGTAGAGCAGATGATGCTCAGCGGGTGATCATGGACGCTGTTTCTCGATTTCCGCGATCAATCGTTGATGAACAAGCAGCTCTTGGACAACTGAGTTCAGCGCCAACAATTGATGTATTCATGGACAAAGCAGCAGATCACCTGCAAGCATGGCCGAATTCTTTTGCCCGGCAGAACCTTATTGACGCTGTGGTTAAGGCAGCTACGCAACAGAATGCTTTGCGCCAGTTGATCAAGTTTCTCGATCGTACCAAGGGAATCACGGCAATGACATATCACCAAGCAGTGAATTTCATTGGTGCGAATGACTCACTTCGGTCAGATGCCTTCAGACTCATTGATGCAGGCATCGAAGCCGCAAAGGACGAAGGTCGGCGCCCGCTTTTTGTTGGTCCATCTGAATGGCAGGAAGAACAACGAATCGCAACATCTCTTCTCTATTTTGTCCAGGGAGCGATCTATCGTGCAGAGCAGCAGCCAGTCAAGGCTATAGCCTCACTTGAGAAGAGCATGGAGATAGGTGGAAATGAGACTGAAAAAAACTGTTACGATATGATGATCGGTCTCTATCGTGACCAACAGAATACAAAACAAGCCATAAGCATTGCTGAGCGAGCGCTCTCCACGGGAGCAGCAACACAAGGGATCCTCGACGCCTATCGATTACTGCTAGCTTCAGAGGGCATTGATAGCGCTGCAATCGCGGCAAAGGAAAGCGCATTGCGCGACAAAGGGCGTGGTGTATTGTCTGCCCGTATCGCTCGAGAAATGCTCAATCAATCTCCGATAGACGGTATGCTGGTGTCACTCGATGGAAAGCCCCTTAAACTCTCCGATTGGCGTGGCAAGGTTGTGATCATCGATTATTGGGCAACATGGTGTGGGCCGTGCAGACAGTCATTCCCGTCGTTGCAGAAGCTCTACGAGCGGTACAAGACAAACAAGAACGTTGTTTTTGCCGTGGTGAACGTCTGGGAACGTGTTGATGACCGGGTCAAAACAGTCAAGGATTTCCTGTCAGCCAACAAGAACCTCACCTTCCCGATGTTTATCGACAAGGATGATAGTGTTGTTGCCAAGTATGGCGTTACAGGCATCCCAACAAAGTTCTACCTCGGTAAGGACGGTCGTGTTCAGTTTAAAGAAGTTGGCTTCACACCAGAAGAACAGTTCTTGGAAGAAGCAACCAACCGCATTGAGGTATTACTCGCACAATGATGACGGTAGTGCCTTACACAAACAGACAACCGGTGCTTCCTGTCCATGGATCGGTGTTGTAGCGTGCACCCATGAGTGACCCACGTCCACTTCTTCCAAGTGCCATAACGGGTATTGGAGCGTCGAGCGTATCAGGCCACAGAAGCATAACACGGATCTCCACCTTGTTGTATCCGTATGGCGTTTCGATACACTCAGCATACGTCACTTTTTCCTGCAGAACCCAGTTCTCACGTTGATCAACAGGTATCGCGCTAACGTCGTCGTGGGTAGGGGAGATGTTGACGCCCTTCCCTGCAAACGAATAGAGCGGCTTGAGGACGTATCGATCCATGTCAACTGGTAGTTCCGCGAGATCGCTTAGAAACGAAGTCTTTGGAACTGCCGGGTGATCGAGATAGGGAAGTGAATACTTGCTGATTCGGAAGTACCAATTGGGGTGTCCAGCCCACTCCACATCAAGATCGTCGTTCCACGAAAAGTTAAGCTCTACTCCCAGATCGTTCAGTTCATCAACGATAGCCCGATTAAAGATTCTTTTGAGGGGGCTGAGCGATCCATCCTCAGAACGGACAAAGAGCTTCCGTCCGTCCTTCACTATGTGACGAATATTCACCGTCCGAAGGCCTATGAGCTGTTCCATGGCGATGAAATCCGGTCGTGTCTTTTGAGCTTCAGGATCGACCTCTACTAATGCCACTTCTTCCGGTGAATGTGCACCATAAATGGATTCGCGAAGCAGGTTTATATACCTATCGTGGTCGAGTTCACTGAAGAATGGTGTGGCTTCCCACATTTCATATGCCTCTCGCATTCGCGAAGCATACAGGTATTGGTATCCGAAGAGTGACGGGAAACCTTGCAGCTCAATGAGCTTCGGGACCCAATCTCCATGCTCGGTCTGACAGACAGCAAAGTCGACCACGGAGAAGAGTGGACGATCATTTTCATTCCGGACGGTAGTTTCCGGAGTAAGAGTGCGATCGGTTTTTGCTAAATAGGTTGGTCGTATACACTGCTGAATGATCTCAACGGCAGCGGTTTCAAGGTCGCGCCGGAAGTCGTGCGAAACGAAGATCGGCATCTCGCATATCCGAAAGGCGATCTCCATACCGAGACTAGCTTGGAGTTCCGTCTTGAACAGTTCATAGGAAGCATCGGTTACGCGGCCAATGAAAGCACGTTGAAGATCTGGTCTCATAGGGAATACCTGAGTTTGCCGGCAGTGAAGGTAGCCATCACACGTGTGTCTACAAGCTCATCCAAATCACAACTCTCCACGTCCCTGTCTACCACCACCATATCTGCATCGTATCCAATGCTGAGTGTTCCCCTTCGATACTCCATACCAGATGTTGCGTGTGCACCGCTCGTATAGGCTCTAAGGGCTTCAATCATGCTGATGCGTTCTTGGCCTTGCCAAGGATCACTCATTCCACCTGGAGTACGGGATACAAAGGCCTTGAGTCCTGCAAGCACGCTCGGCGACTCGATAGGGAAGTCAGAACCGGCACCCATTTGTATTCCGGCGTCGAGCAGACTTCGCCACCGGTAAGCCCACGTTAGGCGAT
This sequence comes from uncultured Ignavibacteria bacterium, assembly GCA_937870915.1. Lineage (GTDB taxonomy): Bacteria > Bacteroidota > Ignavibacteria > Kapaibacteriales > Kapaibacteriaceae > UBA10438. Next base: position 115,257 of record CALMZQ010000183.1, on the reverse strand, counting down.
CCGGTCCAAGCCTACGTTCAGCCATAGTTGCGTCACTGATACAATGCGACGGTTGAACACAAGCAAACACACGAAGATCTGCCATCCGCTGAACATCTTCTGGGTGAACATGCTGCGCATGTTCAATACGAAGTATCACGTCGTTACCATCATCCCAAGCGCGAACAGTCTCGTAGACATCGAGCACATTGCGAACTGCGGCATCACCAATGGCATGAATAGCAATTGCGGGCCAGCCTGCGTCTACTGCTGCACGTGCCTTACGTACCATCTGTTCAATCGACAGCAATTCAAAACCTTTCGATGCGGGGCTGTCTGCATACGGTGCACGTAATGCCGCTCCTCGTGAACCTAACGCACCGTCAGCATAGAACTTCACGCCAGTGAGACGGTGAAACTCGCCCCCTGCTGGTAGAAGACCAATTTCCTGCCATTCATCGTGTTGTGCGCCTACAAACGATTGCACCCGAACCGGAAGTGTACCTTGCTCGGCAAGAAGTCGAAATGGTTCAAGGCATACTTCTGCCACGTCCATGTCATGGATCTCTGTAATACCCATCGACGAACAATACGTTGTGGCGGCAAGGATCATCGCTCTGATGTCATCAGCCGAATGTGGCGGTATAACGTTGAGAAGGGGCTCCATCTCCGCATCCACGAGAACGCCGGAATGGTCTGCCGCATCGATACCCGCGAGTGTGAGGGCTGTTGAATTGACCCATGCTGCGTGTCCATCCACGCGCATTGCAACAACCGGCGTATCAGGAAATACATCGTCGAGAGCACCTCGAGTAGGCCATGAGCGAGAATTCCATTGCTCTTGATTCCATCCCATAGCTCTGAGCCAACCATGAGTGTTGGTAGAACCCATGGTCAAACGATGAATACAGTCCGATTCTGTCTCTGCATCGTGTAGGGAGACAAACGATAGTTTCTCACCGAGTCCAAGGATGTGGGCATGATTGTCCACAAATCCCGGATAGACACTACATCCCGGGAACTCGAACGTATCGGTTTCCGTTCGTATGATCGTTCCGGTTACGCATGGCAGTATGGCGCGAATTCGTCCACGTTCAACGTGAAGTTCGGCGAACATGGCTCAGCTGCGAAGACGAATCTGATCGATACTATCGAGGTAGTCCTTCTTCTGTAGAAGTGCTGCCTCGTCTTCAACATTATGCGGATCCGGAAGGCAACAATCAACAGGACATACGGCAGCACACTGTGGTTCATCATGGAACCCTTTGCATTCTGTGCACTTGTCCGGAACGATGAAGTAAAACTCCGAGGAAAAGAATTCACCCTTGAATCCGGCCGGCGATGTACTGTCGTGAAACTTCGTTCCGGCGAGGTCCCATTCTGCACCGGCTTCATAGATAGCCGTATTGGGACATTCCGGTTCGCAGGCGCCACAGTTGATGCAATCACTCGTGATGTAGATGGCCATGGTGTTCTAGTGCTCTTGGTGCTGTGGTACGTTGTAGGATAGCTCCAAAATTAGGCATCTGTCACACAACAATCCTTGTCATATGCAACAAACACGGTTTGAGTTCGTTTACGGCGTCTCCCAATACCTATGCAACAGCTTCTCCGCCATACATCGATCCTCCTTGTAATGCTCACCACTGCGGTGGGCATTTCTCTTGCTGCAATCGAACCGGACCCCGATAAGGGGGCGATTAACGGCTTCATTGAGGATACCACCTCCAAAGAAACACTTGTTGGTGCAACCGTTACCATTAAAGGCACGAAGCTCGGTGCCTATACCAATAAGAGCGGATACTTCTCCGTTTCCAATATTCCTCCGGGTGAACAGACGGTTGTTGTGACATCCGTTGGCTACATCCGTAAGGAAGTCAAGGTCAGAATCGAAGCCGGTAGCTCAGTGAAGCTCCGTGTGCAAATGATACAATCAAAGGCCACGACCAAGGAAGTTTTGGTTTCAGCAGAACGCACCGAAGACAAACGTCAGATCTCCATCTCGCAGGTCAACATCCCGATGGAGCAGTTGTCGCAGATACGCATCGGTGGTGAAGCAGACATATTTAGAGCATTGCAGATGTTGCCGGGTGTTCTCTCGTCGTCGCAGATTTCTTCCGGTCTCTATATTCGAGGGGGCTCGCCGGACCAAAACCTCGTCCTTCTTGATGGTATGACGGTATACAATCCAACACACCTCTTCGGTTTTATCTCGGCATTCAACAACGATGCCGTGAAGGACGTGGATCTGATCAAGGGTGGGTTTCCCGCCGAGTATGGCGGACGAATGTCTGCTGTGTTGAACATCACACAGAAAGATGGAAACAGAGACCATGTTGAGGGTCTTGTTGGTATCGGACTCATCTCATCAAGGGCATCCCTTCAAGGTCCACTCGGAAATGGCTCTTGGTTTCTTGGCGGTAGGGCAACGTATCTCGACCTACTTCTGGGCCTTCTACCAGAGGACCCGGAAAGCCCCTTCCCGAACTTCAATTTCTACGATGTAAATGCGAAGCTCACACAGAATCTATCTGATGATGATAAGCTGTCCATTAGTGGATTTCTCACGCGCGACAAGCTCAATTTTGAACAGCCCGGATTACTCTTCAACGTAGGTATCGGTAATAGAGCCACGTCACTTCGCTGGTCGCATATTTATGCTTCGGATCTCTTCTCCGTAGCAACAGTAAGCGCTAGCAGGTATGACAATGGATTCGACGGCAATCAAGCTGGATTCCAGTTTGCCATCGATAACAGTATTACCGACTATTCCTTGAAGACAGAGTTTGAGTGGTTTACTGCGGAGAACCTGACCTTCAAGTTTGGATACGAAGGCACGATCTACAATTTCACCTATGAGCAGAACACGTCGGGTAGAACCGATGGATCAACGAATAATCAATCGTCGGTGTTCTTGCTTGATGTATGGGATAACATTCATTCTGTGTTCGCCCAAAACACATGGAACATCACTGATGCTTGGTCGTTGCAGAGTGGACTTCGTGCAAACTATTGGTCGAAAAGCGATCAGTTCTTGTTCGATCCGCGACTTGCATTGCGATTCCAGCTTGCCGATGGAGTTGCGCTCAAGGCCGCATGGGGGATATACCACCAATATTTGCGTCTCGCCTCAGCGCCTGATTTCACGTTCTTTGATACGTGGCTTCCAACGGATAACACCGTGCCAGCCGGACGTGCCGACCACTACATCGTGGCCGTTGAAACACAACCATTTGAGGGGTTTGACTTCAACGTTGATGTCTACTACAAGAAACTCTTCAATATCAACGAGCTTCGCCAGAACAATACACAGGCGCGAAAAGTCTCTGACGTGTTCTACATCGGTAATGGCGAGACCTACGGGGCAGAATTTTTCCTCCAGAAGAAGATGGGTCAGTTCACCGGTTGGATCGGGTATGCCCTGGGATTTGTGTACTCACAGTTCGACAGTATCAATCAAGGTGTGACCTTCCGTCCGAAGTTCGATCGTAGGCACGATCTCAAGATCACCGGACTGTTCCGACTCAACGAACGTTGGGAATTTGGCGCATCGTTCATGTTTCAATCAGGGCAATCGTATACAGGTGCCACGTCATCCCTTGGCGGTCGCATGCCCGGATGGGATGGCGGCATCGTGATGGTGAATCCATCTCAACGATGGGGACTTCGACTACCAAGTTCACACCAACTCAACCTGAACGTGAATTACAATACAACGTTGTTCGATCTGCCGTTCCGGATCTTCTTGGACGTGTTTAACGTGTACTCACGCAGAGATATCTGGTTCCGGTTCTATGACACAACGGAAGCCATTCCAACGGTTACCGACGTACGGTTGTTGCCGATCCTTCCAACGATCTCATTCGAACTGAAATTCTGATGACAACGCTCAGATCAATCACACTCGCTATCCTGACCGCAGCCTCATTTGGGCTCGTTGGTTGTGAGGACCCGGTTCCAACCGATTACACAGAAGAGGTTGTGTTGGAGGGCTTCGTTATCGTTGGAGAGCCCCTTAACAACATCCGCGTGTTCCGATCACTGCCGATCACTGATACCTTCAAGATCGAAAATGCCTCCGTGAAAGATGCGGTCTTCACCGTGAAGGCAGATGGAACAGAGTTGCCTATCGAGTTTGTCGACGATTCACTTGGCGGAACATATCGCGCCATTGATACTGCGTATCGTGCATTACCGGGAGTGACCTATACTGTTGAAATGCGAGCCCGAGGCAAGGTCATTACCGGATCTACAAAGACTCCACCACTTTTCAGCTGGGTCCGTACACCAGCCGATACGTTTCAGTATCCAGGCATCAATAACGAGCTTATTCGAGACCCGGCACTGGACATCTATTGGACGGCAGTTCCCGGCGTGACGCAATACATCATCTCGATGGAGGCGGTTGATACTCTAGGCTATGGTGTGTACCTCACACCACCAACGAGTGATACGAACCGCCGCGTGCGTACCGAGGACAGATTTGACGATGGCACGTTGATTACCAGCGAGCGGACACGGTACGGCTTTGCACTGCAACCAAGCACACCCGTGGTGTGGTCGATCTTCAAGTGGTTCGGTAAGCAAGAGATTCAGATCCTCGCTCCTGATAAAGCATTTGCCGATTGGTTCCGAATGGTTGGGTTTGGACGTCGAAGTCAATACGACTATCGGCTCAGTAGCGTTAAGGGAGGTCTTGGAACATGGGGCTCAGCATCAACGATCAAGTGGAGTAGCTTCTTGAAGAAGGATAAGCCGTAGGATGCTTTCGCCTTGACGCTTACCGCAGATCTCTGTCACCACGTCAGCACAGGATCGAAGGTCGGCTTCAGCGGCACCTACCAGGAAGGCACCACGAACATGGGAGCGAAGTTGGTTCTCCCGTTCGAGAGCGGCAAGAATCCCCACAATGCAGAGTTCTCGTCTCACGATATCTAGCTCCGGCCTACTTAGCGTCTTGCCATACCCCTCAATGATCATCCACGAACTCAGCTCGGATGTGATGGCCTTGAGTCGGTCCATCATACGTTCATAGACGCTGCCATATACTCGTTGGCAGAGTAGCTCCCCACGCTCAGCAAAAGCCTGTACGTCAAAGTTTTCAGCACTCTTCCACGAGAGATCTCCGAGAAGTAGTCGGCATTCCTCGTCGGCCACAGCTAAGGCCTCGAGTGCAACAGGGAATCCTGCAAAAAGGTAGGATTGAAGCAGGGCTTCGTGTAGTAGTACGGCGTCTTGCATATCGCGGACGAAGTGCCGAATCGTAGATCGAAGTTGTCCGAAATTCCCAACAACGGCGCTTACCGATGCCATGATCAGTGCGTCCGTTGTAGGTAGTGGATCATCTATCGAAGAATGACCGCTATCGTCTTCAAGGGCAACGAGGTGGAGGGCTAGGTTCTTCACAGCAGAACCACGATGGCTGATTGCAAGCTTCTCGGCCTGACTGTGTTCGGCATAGGTTCTTGTGGAATTCTCGGGTGTGAACATTGGATCGTACCCAAATCCGTTTCCACCGCGCTCTTCCATCGCTATGATGCCTTCGCTAGCCCCAACTCCAAAGTACGTGCGCCTGTCATCCATGTAACACAGTACGCACCGAAACCGAGCCGTTGATTTGTTTACTCCCTTTGCAGATAAGGCCAAACGAACAGCATCCCGATTTGAAGCATCTGTAGCACCCTCGCCGGAATATCGTGCCGACAATACGCCAGGAGCACCGTCCAATACGTCGATCTCCAGCCCACTATCGTCGGCTATCACGGGAAGTCCGGTAAGTCTGTGAATTGTCAACGCCTTGATGAATGCATTCTCTTCAAATGTCACACCGGTTTCTTCGATCTCGATGTTACCAACATATTGTGTCATTGGTACGAGATGTATTGCCAGACCCTCTTGCTCAAAGGCCAACGAAAGTTCCTCTACCTTATGCGAATTACCGGTTGCGATGAGTACAGTCTTCATAAGGGGGCTATGGGGTTCTCAGTGGAAAGAATGGCGTCGATGGCGTGAAAGAGGGTATTCATCATCTCAGTGGTGTATGAGCCACAAATCCCAATGCGCATGATCTGCCCCTTGAGTTGGTCCTGACCGCCGGAAACGATCATGTTGTGTTCGTTTGCCAAGTGGTCGATCACTGACTGAATGTTATTGCGTTGAAGTACAACAACGCCACACGACGTACCAACACCGAACTCGGTAAACCGCCGAGAACGTGCAAGCATCCGTACGTGGGAAGCTCGTTCTTGATGATCCGCCCATGTTGCAGGAAGACCTCTATGTAAGATCATTCCTAGTGCAACATCTAGTCCCGCAATAAGAGAAACCGGAGGTGTCCACGTAAAGAGTCCACGTTCGTAATCTTTGAGAACCGTTGCCAAATCCAGCGTATATGATCGTGCGGGAACTGAGCGGATTCGATCTATCATGCGTTTGCTTACGGCAACGGCAGCTAACCCAGGCGGACACATGAGCCCCTTTTGAACCCCTGATACAACAGCATCGAGCTTCCACTCTTCTGTAAGTACCGGCTCTATCGCGACTGTAAGTACGGCATCGACCATGATCAGGGCGTCGGGAGCCATCCGTTGGATCGCCGACGTGATCTCGGAAAGGGGTAGGGTAACACCCGTGGAAGTTTCACTGTGGACAAGCCAAACAGTTGTGATGTTGCCAATGCCCGACAGTCGCTCTTCTACCATGTCGGCCGTGATCTCTTCTCCCCATGCTACGCCAAGTTCAATTACGTGAGCGCCATATCGTTGATTGATCGTTACGAGGCGTTCGCCAAAGCGGCCATGATGGAGAACAAGCACTCGGTCTCCGGGGCTCACTGTAGATGCTATGCAGGCCTCGATACCCGTCATTCCACTACCTGCAAGGACAAGTACAGGGTTCGTGGTGACAAAAACCTCTTGAAGCCCCTTCCAAACCCTTTGAGAGAGTTCGCGGAATTCAGTGCTGCGATGATACAGAACTGGTTTAGCACATGCCTCAACTACCGATGATGGCACCGGAACCGGGCCGGGAGTGAACAAGTGTTTCATCACCGACGTGCCTCATACAAAAGGATCGATGTTGCAACGGCTGCGTTTAGCGATTCAACCCCATGTCCGCCGGGAATAGTGATGGAGTGTGTTGCAAACCCGCGTACGTCATCATGCAGGCCGTGTGCTTCAGAGCCAATGAGCATTGCCCATTCTTCATATTCGTGCAAGATGTTAGGGGGCGAACCACCACGAGCAACGGCGGCAATGATGGGTCGTTGATTGAGGAGCGGAACAACGTTTCGTATGGCCTGCTTACGTACCACATTGATGCGCGCCAGGGCGCCCGCTGTAGAACGCACCACCTTTGAGTTGTAGAGGTCTGCACATCCCTCACCAAGCACAACGTCGGTGCATCCAAACCAGGCGGCTGTTCGAATGATGGTGCCTACGTTCCCTGGATCAGCCACCGCATCAAGAACAACTACTCGTGAGCCCAGAGGTCCTTCAGCAAAGAACGGGGCTACCACCAGAATATCTTGTGGAGCAGTGGCATCAGCCATGAGCCCCATATCCTTACCACCAGTTGCATAGACCTCAGCTCCTCGGTCGAGAAACTGTTCCGCCAACACCCTGCTTTCATCCCTTGCTTCGTCGCGCAGGATCACAGCAATTGGCATAACACCGGCTGTTAGGAGATCCCCACAAGCATGTGGGCCTTCTGCCACAAACTGACGGGACTGTTCCCGAAATGAACTTCGCTGGAGCTCCCGAATTGCATTTCGTAGATTATGCGGACACCGAGGAAGATTGTCGTTCATCATGCAAACCTATGAAGAGCACGAAAGAACTACTGCGAGATAAACGAGAAGGGGCTTCTTGGACCACAGACGAGATGACTCGATTCGTTGCAGACATCGTTAATCATCACGTAAGCTCCGCCCAGATCGGAGCCTTCCTTATGGCTGCATGTTGTAGGGGGCTAACGGACAGGGAAACGGCGGATCTCACATTGGCCATGTCGAGATCCGGTGCTCACATACCTACCTCTACAACAGAGCGACCACGTATCGACAAACATTCAACCGGTGGAGTAGGGGATAAGGTATCGCTCCTCTTAGCACCATTAGCCGTAGCCTGTGGACTAAGTGTCCCGATGATCAGCGGTAGAGGACTTGGGCATACAGGGGGAACCCTGGATAAGCTCGAAAGTGTCCTCGGGCTCACCACAAACCTGCCAATCACAGAAATGACACGGCTCTTGAGAGAATACCATCTCTTCATGGCCGGACAAACTCCGGATCTGGTACCTGCGGATAGGATTACCTATGCCCTGCGAGACGTCACAGGCACCGTTGAAAACATTAGCCTACTCACGGCCTCCATTCTCAGTAAAAAGCTTGCTGAGGGGCTGGACGGCCTTGTTATGGATATGAAGGTTGGTCAGGCAGCATTCCTACCTACTCTCAGCCAAGCGCAGCAACTAGCAGAATCGATTCAGAAGGTGTGCCATGCCGTAGGCCTTCCTGTGACATTCGTCTTTACACGGATGGACCAGCCACTTGGAAGAACAATTGGGAATTGGCTCGAAGTAGCTGAGGCTGAGATCGCACTCGCAGGTAGAGCCCACGGTGATCTGGCAGAGGTCACCATTACCCTCACCGCTCACATGCTGCTACTTTCGGGAATGGTTACCGATGAACACCAAGCTCGCAACAGGGTAGTAGAGGCTTGGCGTTCGGGCGCAGCGCACATCGTATTCCATGAAATGATCGCCCGACAAGGAGGTAGATGGCTAGATAGTGTAACTCACTATTCCGCGTTCACACCGGTTGAGGTCTGCGCAGATACCGCAGGAACTGTGGATCATATCGATGCACGAGCCTTGGCAGTACTGGCGATGGATGCAGGATCGGGCAGACTTGTTGAGACAGACAGTATCGATCCTATCGCAGGCATTGTCTTGCTGCAAAAGACCGGCACTGAAGTAGATGCCGGTGAGCCCCTTGCCTTGATCTATGCGGCTGATGATCAGAAACGAGAGACCTTGGCCAAGAAGGCTTCGCTAGTGATAAAAACAACAACGGCCCCTGTTCTACAGGAGCCGTCGATGATCATTGACGTGTGGACGTAGGCCGATTACATTGCCTTTTGAATAGCGGCCGCAAACGCTTCTTTTGATTGCATCCCAATGATGCGCTGAACAACATTGCCCTGACGGTCAATGATGAAGGTGGTTGGAATAGATTGAATCCCACCGTAGGCCTCAGAGATCTGAAGATTGTCGATAACATTGATGTACGGGATTCCCATCTTTTCAGCGAACGTCTTGACCATCTGGAACCGATCGTCCTTTTGGTCCACGCTAATGCCGAAGACTACAACACCCTTACCTGCCATTTCATTGGAGAGTGCTACGAGGTCCGGTAGCTCACGCTTGCACGGTCCGCACCAAGTAGCCCAAATGTTCACAAGCACAACCTTACCCTTGGTTACCTCAGAGAAGGACACGGATCGTCCGCCATCTTTCCAAGAGAAATCTACGGCCTTGTTGGCGACTCGTTTTGCAACGGTTTCAACCATGTAGACCTTCACCGGAGGGGTCTGCGGTGTACCACTCGTACCGATGATGGTGCCCGTGACGATGATTGCCAGGGTGGCGAGAGCTAGGACAGTTTTCATTAGAGTGTCTCGAGTCGAAACAGTGCGGAAAATTCTTGAGTGTTCATGTCAGAGACGGCTGAACACATCACCGTATTGCTTTTCCAAACAAAAAGTGTGCCTACGTTATCCTTTTCTTCCCAGTGCCAGCGACTTTCTTGTACATCCTTGGCAATCTCTTCAGCAAGAGTAACGGTGCCACTTTCGATTGAAGGGACGTCCACCTCAAACAGGTAGACGAGGTGTGCTCCGGACCCATACACGAGGTGGGCGAATTTCTTATCGCCATGTTGTGACACAACGCCACCCTTTAACTCAGCGTCGATCTGAGGGTAAAACACCGTATACGTCACACCTTGCTCGCGGAAGAATCTCTGGAGTTCTGCCGTATCAGAGGTTACTCGAACGAGCTTGATGTCTCCGCGTAAGACGGCCTCAAAATTCGCATAGGATGCGGATGAAAGTTCGAAGTGTGCATCAGCCCGACTCAACAGCATGAAGATGCCCGTAACCGCAATTGCAAGAACAAGGGCCGATGGTATTGCAACCAATGGGCGAGCCAACCATGAAATGATCTTCTGAACAAAGGTTGGGGCAGACTCTTGGACGCTGCGCTTCGAAACTTCTTCACCAAGCGACAAACGAATGGTGCGTTCGAGATCAACAGGCACTGGTGTCCTAAGATCTGCTGACCTAGCGCTGAGGCTCGTCTTCAAGGATCGCAATAACTCAGATTCACGTCGGAGCTTTGGATCGTTTGCTATGAGGTGTTCAACCTTGGCGATGTCCTCGGCGCTATGAATTTCGCCATCAAGGTATGCCGAAATGAGATCGGCCTGTTCATGTTGGTGTTTCATTAAACGTTCCCTCTGTCTGGTATAGGTAACCCCGGCGTATGAAGACCATCAGGCTCAATCGTGAACCCGCGACTTTTCGCGTAGTTCGCCAATTGGCCTGCCAGGATCTTTCGCGCACGGTGCAGACGTGAACGGACTGTCCCAATAGGACAGTCAATGAATTCGGCGATCTCTTCGTAAGTGAATCCCTCGATGTCACAGAGTATGATCACGGTACGGAATTCTTCGGGTAGATCGTCGATCGCACTAGAAACTTCATCGTCAAGTGCCTGAGAGAACAGCTGTTCCTCAAGTACCGATGTTTCAACGGTGCTATCGCGTATCGTCTCGTAGAATTCCTCAACCACATCATACTCAACCGTATCCGGTGCCTTGGAGGTCTTCCGGAAACGGTTGATATACGAGTTCTTAAGGATCCGAAACAGCCATGCTTTGCAGTTAGTTCCGCGCTCGAACTTATCAAAGAATCGAAATGCCTTGAGGAACGTTTCTTGCACGAGATCGGAAGCATCATCCGAATCCCTTGTTAGGCGTACAGCGAACGTATACAATGCCGACATGTGCGGTATCGCCTCGGCTTCGAATTCCTTACGGAGGGTTTCGATGTCGGTCATAGCGTCGGTATGTAGTGGAGTCCGAAGCTCACCAATGGCGGAGCATTTCCGTCAAGAGTCTAACGCCAACGCCGGAACCACCCTTAGGCGTATAGTGCGAAGCCTTGGGCTGAATTCCTGTGCCGGCGATGTCTAGGTGAACCCATGGATACGAGACAAAGTGCTTGAGGAATAGGGCCGCTGTAATTGAGCCTGCATAACGACCGCCGGAATTTTTGATGTCCGCATAGTCACTATGGATCAGCTCATTGTATTCATCGTAGAGGGGGAGTTCACATACGTATTCGTTTGTCTTCTCAGCGGCAACACGAAGGCGGTTTTTCGTCTTTTCATCCGTTCCCATCATTCCTGTTGTAACTGTGCCAAGCGCAACAGCGATGGCTCCGGTAAGTGTGGCTAAGTCGATAACGGCACTAGGCTTGAATCGATCTGCATAACAAAGCGCATCAGCGAGAACCAGGCGACCTTCGGCATCCGTATTGTCGATCTCTGCTGTTTTGCCGTTCATAAACGTGAGGATGTCACCTGGAACATAGGCCGTTCCACTTGGCATATTCTCTGTTGAAGGTACCAGGGCAACCACGTTACGCTTGAGTCCAAGTTTTGCGATCGTGTACATTGTGCCGATCACCGAGGCAGCACCATGCATGTCGCTCTTCATGTCGCTCATTCCGGCGCCAGGCTTGATCGATATACCACCGGTATCGAACGTGATGCCTTTGCCAACCAAGACAAGGGGCTTCTCGTTCTTTGGACCCTTCATATACTCCATCACGATGAAGACCGGAGGACGAACGCTTCCGGCATTCACGCCAAGGAGTCCACCCATCTTGAGTTCTTCGATCTTCTTTTTATCGAGAACTGTTGTCTTAAAACCAGCTTTGCGCCCTGCTTCTTGAGCACGCTTTGCAAGTGTTTCCGGGTAGATTTCGTTGTTTGGAGCATTGGCGAGGTCACGGGCTAGCGTTACACCATCCACAATTGATTCACCAATTCCGGCACCCTTTGTAACAGCCTTCTGATGGGCCTTATCCGTGATAAGGGTAACCTTCTTCACCATATTCCCATTTCCTTCATCCTTTATCGTCTTGTATTTATCAAAACGATACTGGCTTAGGATTGAACCCTCGGTTATCGCTTGGGCAATGGATGCAGAATCGATGCCATTGATCGTAGCGATCTCAAAAGCAACGTGACTGCAGTTACAGGCTGCTGCTCTCTTTGTAGCTGCAGCTGCTGCTCTACGAAACTTCTCAAGCGTCACGCCTGAGGACTCTCCAAGTCCAACGAGAATCACTCGCTGTGCTGCCGTTGCAGATCCACCGTAGGCCAGGATGGTCTGATTTGCCTTGCCCGTGAAGTCCTTGGATTCAAAGACCGGCGTAAGATGAGGAATCTCAGACGTCAGAGTCTTCTCTGCGGCTTTGAAGTGTTTTTCATCCTCAGCAACGAAGACCACAATGGCGTCGGCTTTGGCCGAACGGCGATTTCCAACGATACAAGAGACGGACATGGATATCTCGGGGGTACGTGATGGAGGTTACGACCGGCAAAAGTACGGAACTACTGAGTCTTACGGTACAAAGACGTGGTAGAGTCTAAACGAAACATCGGGCCTAGGTCTCACGGGTAGGCGTACATAGCCCCCTTTAAGCCATAACTGTAGCTGATCTGCATAGTGAGCATGTAGGGGCTGGCCGGACGATCCACCGGGAACTACGCTGTACTGGACGCTATCCTGCATGTCTGAAATAACGCGCATACTGGCAGCCACACGGGTCGTGTAGGGCTGTGCAATGTTCCACTCACTGTTATTCAGGGTTGTTTGGCTGCCGGATATGTCAAAGGGGCCTTGGTTCATAACGGGCCGCATGAGCTCGTTGGAGCCAAAGAGATGGGGAAACGTTATGGTGTGGATCACACCATATCTCCAGGCAGTATCTCTGTCGTTCTTGAACGTCATTCGCAATTCTCGAATCGCTTCGATATAGGAACGGATAGCGATCCACGACATGTCCTCTCGCTGAGGTGTTCGGGTATCATCCCAAAGCACATGTGTTGGATCTTCCATGAGCTCGTCAATTCTGCGCAGCGGGATGTTGCTTACAAACGTCCAATCATAGTAGAGTTGCTGCCCAAGTTCGTCCTCAAAGGTATTCCACAGAAGTCGCTGCAAAAGTGCTGCATAGATACTTGCCGAAACGTCGATAGATGACTGTGTGCCGTCCCATGAATCTAATGTTCTAAGGGCCTGCTTCTCTGATTCAGCATATCGGTGCATTCCTCGTTTAAGTACAGGAATGATCCTCGCAAGGAAATTCTTTGTGTACGGAGACACTACATCTTGCTGCATCACCTGAACATCTCGGACGCTCGGATCCCGGTAGATCGCAAGTAGCTCATTGATCCGTTGTGCTCGAGATGACGGTTCAAAAAGGGTGCCGATGAAAACATCTGTTCGTGATGTTGTTCTGTTATTGGCCGATGCTACAAAACCACGCGTTGGATTAACCAGTACACCCAGCATCCTCAAGGGTAACACACCTTGCCAATCAGCGCCTGGTTCCCATGAAGGGATCGGTAAATGTGGGTCTGCAGTTCCTCGCTTGGGAACCACTCCCGCAACTACGGTGCCTACCGTTCCTTTTGCTGTTCCAACACTGAAGTTCAACGCCGGTGCTACCCACGTCTGTGTTGCACTTACAACGTCATCAAACGTTCTGCTGGTATTGATTCTGTACAGACTCAATACTTCATCACTTTTATAACGAGCCGTCCATCGGAGCGTTAGGCAGGTGGAATTCAACACCTTTGCCGATAACTGACGAGGCATACCGAAGAGGATAGAAGGGTCTTTCAGGAGGTGAACATCGGAGACTACACATGACCTGCTTGTAAACCGCAGATCAATCAAGGAGTCCGGTTGGTCCTTGATACGGATGGTATCTCTGCGATACTTAAACTTCACTCTTCGTCCGTCTGCTTCGAGGTAGTAGTTCGAGTTCTTCGGATCAACTCGTTCTGCTACATAGTCCACATCATCAACCATGGCATTGGTAAAGCCCCATGCTACATTGTCGTTTCTTCCGGAGAAAACTAGGGGAAGTCCCGGTATGCTCATCCCGATTACATTCAGTCCGGGTGCACTTAAGTGATTTTGATACCATTTCGGTGGCATGGAAACAGCCAGATGTGGGTCATTGGCTACGATAGAACCGCCGCTGACTTTCTTTACAGCCCAACAGTTGCTGCCATAACCGGAGCCATGCATACCTAACGTGTTTCGTACATCGGCAAGCATGCGTTGCATTCCCGGCATGTGCTCCGAACCGGGGTTACGTATGGCACGGCCGATGTTCGATGTTGAATCAGAACGCAATACACTGGTTGTATCAAGAACGTAAGGGGCTCCAGGTCCGCGTGGTACATACGATCGATAGGAATCAACACCACGTTGAAACGCGATTTGTGCGTAGGCAATGTCTGTCCAAAACGCAAGACTAACTTCGAATGCCATGGTTCTTCCAACCACGAGACAGTCCTCAACAGTCCACGGCTCCGGTGTGTATTCCAGTGCATCAAACTCGAAAGGCAGGTTGCCGTCATTTTCGCGCAGATAGGCATTCACGCCATTACTGTAGGCCTGCATGAGTTTGCGCGAGGTAGGGTCGATCTGCTTTACATTGGCTTGAACGATGCCGGCAATATCTATCGCACGCATAAATGCGTCAACGTGAACGAGCTTGGGACCAAGTACTTCTGCTAAACGTCCGCGTCCGGTCCTTCTCCACACATCCATCTGCCATAGTCGATCTTGGGCATGGGTATATCCCTGAGCAAACACCACGTCATCGATGGATTTACCGATGATATGTGGGATGCCGAATGAATTGCGAAACACACGGACAGTATCGTGTACCTTTACTTGGGATTCCGAGTAGGGGACCGGGTGACTACGTGTGGCAAGACGTACGGCAAAAAAGGCAAAACACACGATGAGGATCACGAGTGTTATCGCAAGACCGATGAATCCCTGAAGCCATCCTCGGATCATAACCACTTCTGCTCGCGATACCACTGTACAGTGTCGCTCAATCCGTCTTTCAGCGAGATCTCTTGACGATAGCCCAGGTCACGACGCGCCTTTGCGTTACTACACGTCCAATACCGCTGAATGATGTCCACGCCCTTCTCATAGTCGAGAACCGAAGGCTTACCGAGCATCTTTGTGAAGGCACCTGAGACGCCGGCAATACCGAGGACAAGTGCGTGAGGAAGCCTGACCTTGATCAATCTCCGTTTTCCAAGGATCGCACCCGTCAACGAGGCAACCTCCGGCCACGTATATGTTTCATCTGACGAGATGTTATAGATCTGTCCTTCTGCAACGGGGGCAAAGGCAGCATCAACGATGCCACGTGCAAGATCACGGACATGGACCAAACTCACACGTTTTTCATCGAAGCCGATGAATGTGGCTAGCCCCTTATCAACGGCCTGAAAGAACGTAAGGATGGCAGAATCCCGTGGTCCATACACGGCAGGCGGACGAACAATCGTCCATGGAACATCGGTCATTCCACGTACGATATCCTCGGCAAGCTTCTTGGTTCTGCCATATGCCGTAATGGGATGAAGGGGCTCATCTTCCACTTTGGGATGCTCTGAGTCCTTCGATGGTCCACTCACCGCTAGAGAACTGAGGTGGAGGTATCTCGTAAGTCCCGGACGATAAGTTCGGATAGCATCAACCAAATTCTGTGTGGCATCGCGATTGCCTCGAAGGAATTCGGCTTCGTTTCTGGCTGCGGTTAGCCCTGCTACGTGGATCACAACATCGGCACCTACAACGGCATCCTTCAACGAGTGTAAATCGAAGAGTGACCCGTCAACGCGCTGAACCGGTTTACCTTCGAGCCAACGCATATTACTCGTGGCTCGGGCAATAAATGAGACCGAATGGCCACGTTCTAAAAGCACATCAACAACGTGACTACCAACAAAACCGGTTGCACCGGTAACAAGGACGTTCAAGACTTTCTCCAGATGATCATCGGCAAAGATACACGACCTCGGAACGCACCTGGAGTCCATTCCTGAATACAACTAATGCCGCACCGCATGGTAGCGACGAAACATCGACGTCCAAGCGATACGTCCCAACTGGCAAATTGGCAGAAAGTGGTGTTAAAAGGTGTCTGCCGGTGACATCGTAAAGACTCACAACGCTTGTCTCATTTGTAAGGGTGGTGATGCCGGCGGTCAATGTTCCGTAGCCTATTCCATATACACGGAGGGCTGCCGGTGTTCCAAGGGCGGTAAGTTCGGCCTTGATATCACAATCTGCCACTACGGTAACCGACCCATTACGTCCGGTGATCACAGCGCCGGTTGCCCACACGGAATCGATCGAAAAAGGCGTTGTGGTTGAGGCAGACACATACGTACGAGCTCTAACAACAACCAATGGAGAGGTAGGTGTGATCGGATTGGGGCTCGTGATCGTTATACGCGCTTGTCCGGGAACGGTCTCAACAACGGATCCTTGCGCACCATCAGCCCCCTGCTCAATTCCAATCGCTTTAACTATGCGTGGGTCGTAGGAAACATGCACTAATAGTTCTCTGATGTTGACCGTATCTATCGGTTGATTTGACTCAAGGGTTAAAGGAATGTTGATGATACTTCCTGCCGTACCTACAACGGCCGGAGCACTCACGACCACACCTGTGATAATGCCTGGTGACGTTGTAGCGCCCCGCACCTCAAAACGAGTTGTATCAGCGCACGGCCCACTCGTTGTTGAGATGATCTCGATTGTGTCTCGCCTGTCAAATCCCATAAACCCGTACGTGATCTCAATGGTAGCCGAACTTCCGGGAGCAAGCAGCGTTGGAAGTACAGGCACCTGAGAGCTTATCGAGAATGGGGGAGCTATCCCGGTAAGGGGCTCTACTGTAATCGGATTGGATCCGGTATTCGTGATCTGAATTACCTGTGTATTTGACTGGCCCGGACCGATTGTTCCAAAAGAATTGCCCGTGATCGTTGTTGTTCTGCCTGAACCGGTAGTCAGGCCGGTGAGGGAAACATCAATTCGTTCACTGCACGGCCCCACGGTCATTGACAACACACCGGTGAAACTCCCAACGGCCGTTGGTACATAGGTAACGTTGAAGAAAAGGGTGTCAGTGAAGGTTGTCCCGGGAGTTACATCAACGCTGTATGGAGCAGCAATGGAAACGGTGTTCACTGTGGAGCGAAGTCCGGACAAACCCAACGCAACCACATAGCCCCGTTGTGTGATCGGAGCAGCGGGACCGCAAAACTCACGTGTACCAAAGTTCATGTTAGACGTCGACACTGTATAGGTTGGTGCTTTCACAATTCCTTCAACTCGCACCGGAGCCTTGAGATCGCACGGAGTTGCTGTGATCTCACCATCAAGAACGAATGGACCATTTCCTCCGGTAGGTTGGATGCGAATCGAGACAGACGTACTTGTGTTTGGTGCAATCACCGTGGCACCTCCGGTGAATGTGAATCCAGCGCCAACAATACCCGTAACGGTAACGGGAATGGGGCTCGGATTGGAGACCGTGATCACAGTGTCTATGTAGTTGGCACAGGCGAGAATTGCCCCAACGTCCAGAGTATCCGGATCGAGCTCAAACAACGGAGCATATGATGCCGCCTGGAGCTGTGCTCGAAGTGTGTCTCTACACGAAGCAGATGTGAAAGGGAATGATATCTGTTGAACTACTCCTCGATCTCGATCTGCTCCAAGGGGGCGGTACTGGATCTTTACTTCAAGGTTCCCGCCCGGTTGAATCACAACGCCAAGTGGGAAGGACGTGAGGAGATAGAATGGGGGTTGCACATTCGGCACCTTCACGGTGATCGGCGTGGTACCGGAATTGGTAATCCTGAACGTGGAGTCTGGTCGTATGATCGTTGTTGGACACGCCGTATAGGTGCCAAAATCAACGCCCGTTCTGTCCAGTGCTGCTGAAACTTGTGCTCGTACTCCACGCACGGTAATAGACGAGGTAACGTTGCACGGTATGGCTGTGAACGTCACGGTGCCCGATGAGATGCCAGAGACCGATGGTGCAAAAAGAATTTGCACAGTTTGCCTACCGCCGGGTGCAACAACAAATCCAGGTGCCGGAGATGACAAAGCAAATCCCGCAGGGAAACTTGCTGAGGTAACAGTGATCGACGCTGAACCTTCGTTTATGAGTTCGACGCTCAGTGTTGTGTCGGACGTACACTGCCCAAGTGATCCAAAATCAAGTGATAACTTTTCAAACCTATACCGAACGTCGGGAATCCGAACTCGCACAACAGACGATATGGCCGGGCATCCTTGTTGTGTAGCCGTACGAACAAAGTAGTCGCCGGCGCTTCTTACAACGATACTCTTGCCTGATGCACCGTTTACGAGCGTTCCGTCCTTGAACCATTCATAGGATGGGGCATCGGTTTGAGCCGTAATGATGAGAGAGTCTGTTGCACAAATTGTTTGTGTGCCGCGCGGTAAAACATCAACCTCTTGTGCCGGTAGTGCAGTTAACGTTATCGGGTCAGATGTAGCACTACACCCACCATCAGCCGTCACGGTCAATCTATACGTTCCCGGTTCACGAACAACTACCAGCGTTGTGCCACCGATGGACAATGGCACACCGTTCAGCGTCCAATCATATCGATCAGCAACCGCGGTTGTAGTGAGTGATACGGTATCCCCGGCACAGAACTGTGTTCTTGAAGCTTGGATAAGGGGCTTAGCAGGATTCGGCTTAGTTGCAACCGGAGACTGCGCCCACTTCAACTCTGTGTATTGTCGTCCACGGGCTGTTGTGTCATCAGTAACTGTTAACTGATCATCCTGCTTGTATCGATAGCCATACACACGATAGGTATATGATTGGCCACAAAAGAGATCTAAGGAATCGGTGTAGCGGTTGCCCTTGATCGTTGGAAGAACATCGAGGACTATAGCCGTACCAAATCGAGCCCCCTTTACAATCATCTGTCCGTCCGTGATGGCATTGGACGGGAAGGCTGTAAAGTTTGCTGTGTCTCGCAGCACAACGTAGCCGGTTGTTGAATCCTGTTGGTTGGCATCAATAAGTGGGGTCCATTCGATCACGTGACGTTGCGCGGTGCGGCTGATGATTGTTACCGAAGGAGGAGCTGACCACTGCGGCTCACGTGTTTCTCGCCAGAACCAGTGGTTGATGTTTGGAACACCTTGGAAGGTTCGAGCGAGGTCCCAGCGATTGGGCAGTCCACGAGAATCATTAAAACCGGCAACCGCAGAATCTTTGGTGATACCCATGGAATAGGCTGCTAGGGTTCTACCAGTAACTCGATTGGAACGTCCGGCACCAACGGCACCTGAGTCGAAATTGACCTTTGCACCTGTGGCATTGGTGTAGATCGGTCCGGTTGGCTTATCGTGACCAAGCATATGAACATTGGTTGTATCCGGCTTCATGATTTGGACGAGGTCACCAGCATCGGCCATATTCATCCCATCAACACCACCAGGGAAAAGCAGAGTATTGAAGAACCTTTGGTCAGTTGACGAGAGTTCGAGGTATCCATCTGCCGCATTGGTGTCGATGGTGGACGTTGGTGGGATGGCTCTATGCCAGAGAACAATGATCGTTCCGGCGCGAAGGTTGCGCCATAGTGGTACGTCACGGAATTGGGGTCCACCCTGACGAACGGTTTGGTCCGTATTAGCGTCAGAGATCATATATCCAACGGCATTGAAATTATCCTGCACCACAAGGAACTCAGACCACTCGGCCTCAACGAATTGAATGTTATAATATTCGCTGACTACCATCTCTTGAGTTTTAGCTCGCGAAAGAGGGAGGACGAATATGAGGGCGATCATTGCCAAGAGTTGTAGCCTGTTCATGCTCGTGCCTACGATTGCCTATGGGCGGTACAGTTAAAGAAAAAGGGGGCACGCTAGGCATACCCCCTTTTTGAGAACCTTGAACATCTAGAAGATCACTTAACGATCATGACCGATTGCATCGATGGAACGCCATTGATGACGGTCATTACATGGTAGACACCGGAACTCACTACTGAGGCATCGATCACAAACCGATGTGAACCGGCGGAAATCATACCATTGGTAACAGTTGCTACCGTTGAACCTGTGGCATCAATGAGGGTGATCGTAAGATTCATCGCAGATGGCAGTGTGACGTTGATCGTAGAGAGGCCAAGAACTGGATTTGGCGAAACTCGACCAATCGTGGCTCCACCGGCAACTACATCACCATCTACACCCGTTGTAGATGGACGTGTTGTTACAGTAGTAGTGTCTGACAATACATCGCCACATTCGGCCGTAACGCGACACCAGTACACACCGGCATCAGCGAGCTCAGCCGCTGTCTTGGTGTAGGTAGGAGTAACCTCACCGGCTATCTGCGTACCGTCCTTAAACCATTGATACTGCAGTGTTCCCTCACCAGTTGCTGTTATACTGATGGAAAGGGGCTGACCAACCTGCACATCAATCGTGCGGGAAGGTTGCTGTGTGATTACTGTTGCTTCCTTGACGTTTACGACTGCTGTGTTCGATTGGATTGAACCACACGCGGTAGAAACACGAACCCCATACGTACCTGCGCGGGCCGCCGTCATATTCTGTACCGTGAGTGTAGCAGACGTTTCACCCGGCAACACTGTGCCATCTTTTGACCATTCGTAGGAGACCGCGCCCGTTGCCGTTGCGTTCACAGACAATGTCAAGGTCGAACCAGCACATACATCGGATGATTGTGGCTGCTGTGAAATCGTCGGCGAAGAAGCGATAACCACTGAGATCGACCCATCGTCATAGATAGAGGCGTTATCCGAGAGTTCTGCATGCAGTGTATACTCACCGGCATCAGCACCCGTTACATTGAGAATCGAAAGCGTAGAAGTGGTGGTGCCGGCATAATTGCCTCCATCATACAATGGTTGACCCTTGAACCACCAGCGGAGTGCAAGTGTTGCGCCGGTTGGGTTAACATAGGCCTGTGCAACTACATCAACCTTGTTACCGGAACATGCGCTTACGGAATTAGAGCTGAACTCAACATAAACACCGTTTGTGAAGACACGGATGTTTCGCGACGTAGCTGTTCCGCAAACACCAACAACTACACATGTATAGTCGTTGCCAAGATCGTTGACATTAACGTTTCTGATCTCTAGTCGACTAGAGGTAGACCCATAGATGCGGCCATCATCGGCTAATGCCGTCTGACCCTTATACCACTGATAGGAGATAGCTTCATCCGGAATCTCAGCTTCAACGGTAAGTAGTGCCGTAGCACCGATCATCACCGGAACGTTCCGTGTTTGATTCACGATGCTGGTTCTGCGGCCAACTCGAAGGTGTGCCGTGTCAGACACTGCAGAGCCGCAATCGCCATAACCCGTAGCTACGCAATAGTAGAATCCGGACGTGCCATAATTGGCATCGGTGATCTGGAAGAGGGGGCCATTGGCACCAGGAATTGCTTCGTTGTTCTTATACCATTGGTAATTGCGAACAGCTCCACTGGTGAGGGCAAGCATGGAATGTTCATCGCCGATACAAAGGTTCTTCGACTCCGGTCTGTTGACCATCGTAACCTTGGAGGCCACTGCAAACGCGGTTGTAGTGGCAGAAATATCCGTGCGTTCCACTCCCGTAACTCGGACAAGACTCTTACCTGCAAACTCAATGGCAGGAACTGTCCAAGTGGCCGACGTTTGAGAGGACGGTACATCTGCTATGAATTCCCAAGAAGCCCCGTTGTTTGACGAGAACTCAATACGAACGGTGTTTACACCCCGGGCACGGAAGGACGTGGTAGCTGTTTGACCGGCACAGAGCGTATCTCCAGTTCTTGGTGTGGTGATGGTGATATTCGGTGTTTGCAGTACAATAGGACGTGAGAATCCGCCTGGACCACTTGGGTATGATGCGAGATCGGAAGGGTTTGTCTGAACACCGTTCCAAATACCGTCAGCTGACGTGCGAGCATAGACAATCGCATTAGTACGATAGTCACGTTCTTCGATGCGACGAATGCCTGTTGCAAGCGAATTAGGAATGAATGTTGCCCATGCGCTGGAAACATTTTGACGAGTTGCATAGAATGATTCTGCGCCAGGTACAGATGTGCCAATAGATT
Organism: uncultured Ignavibacteria bacterium; assembly: GCA_937870915.1. Classification (GTDB taxonomy): domain Bacteria; phylum Bacteroidota; class Ignavibacteria; order Kapaibacteriales; family Kapaibacteriaceae; genus UBA10438. Next base: position 92,956 of record CALMZQ010000183.1, on the reverse strand, counting down.
GGATCACTGTAACCGCAATTGGTCTGCCCGTTCCTGCAACGTTGTCATAGAGAAGCACATAGTTCTTCGGCGTAAGCTGCGAAAGGTCATCAACGATGCCGGTAGCCTGAGTTGATGCCGAACCAAGACGAATAACCGTCGAGCTTTGAGAAAGCTGGAATCGATTCATCAATCGGCCCTGATTATCACCAAGCGAGACGCGCCAGTTTGCAATGCCACCTTCTTGGAAGGCTGCATTCGTGCTCGCTGCCATGTTGATCCAAACCGACTTCGTGGTCTCACCATTCAACGTAGAGAATTGCGAAAATTCACCCGTTGTAGTCAGCGACTTGCCTGCACCATAGATATAGGAATTGTTGTTCTGGTTGTAATGGATATTGAATCCACCACCTGTAGACGTAAGGATGTTGTCCGTTGCAATACCGGAGTTATACCGATATGTAGTGTTTGGCTGGAGCCCAGTGAATGTCACTCGCGCAAACACCGGAACCGGAAATGCCTGGACACTAGAGTTACATGTGCCGGAAGCGACTCGAGACTGAATGTATTGTGGTACAATGTCTGTGGTCATTCCCGGGGCAGGGAAGGCAGTGGTGAATGGTAACGTTTGTGTTGGAAGTCCCGGTACGGTTACTTGTAACTGATATGTTCCCGCAACGCTCACGCTAACGTCTGTAAAGACAGCAACACCTTGCAAAGCCGTAACTGTGGCTGTACCGGTTACAACGCCAGGACCGCTGAGCTTTGTGATCGAAATGTTCGACGAATAGTTGAGGTCAGTTGTGTTATCTGCGCGGACAACAGTAACAGTGATGGGGTTGAACGGAACGCCCGCATAACCGTCTTGCTGAGCACCCGTGATAAGTGCATAGGCTGCCGGCGCTTGTACGCTGAATGCAGCGCTATTTGTGAGGGCAAGGGCCTGACCGGCAATAGACGAAGCGCGGATCGAAATGCCGGATTCAACTGTGTTGTACGCAACGTTTGATAATACCACGGAGCTCTGTCCGGCAGGAATGACACCGGTAAGTGTCCCTGTAAGAGAACCGGTTCCCGTATTCAACGTTAGTTGCACTGTAGTGGCTGTGGTCACATTCTTGGCTGCACCGCCAGCATCAGTTGAGCGGACGAATACATTGAATGCTGTGTTCTGTGAAGGAGACACAGGTGAAATTGCGTCGATACGAAGGTCCGTGGCAGTACCGATAGTGCTGTTGGACGTTACCGAGATATCATCAAGACGGATCTGCGGGCGTGAACCTGTTCCAGAACCGGCAACGTAGTAATACACCCAACGAAGCTGAACAACGGGTTGATTTTCACATGCTAATGGAAGGGGGCTTGAGATAGTTACTGCAGAACCAGTAACGTTTGGAGTAGATACAAACTCAACCAGTCCACCATTATTCACCACGTTGTTCCAATTGCCGGTCGTACCCAGACGGTATTGCAGACGGAGTCCGTAACGGCGTTGTCCGGCTGCCTGTGTCTGTGCAACAAACGAAACTCGTACCTGCCCACGATTCGTTGTGTTTAGGGCCAGAACGGCACTTCCCACAAATGCACAGTTACATTGAATCGTGCCTGTATTAATGAAGCCAATTCCGTTGGCTCCCAAGCCATTTACCCGCGCACCGCTGGTGAGCGAATACGAACAATTCCAGTCAGCTACAGCCGCTGCGTCAGCCGGGTCATCAATGTTTGCCGTCTGTTGAAACACCATGCTGGCAGGATATGTGCCTGCGGTTGATGTAGACAACCAATCGGTGAGTGAATATGAACCTGAATTCAGGTCGAACGGGGAGGGATTTGATTGAGCATGTAAAACAATACTGCTCGTGAGGACCAAAAGCGTGACGAGCACGCTCCAAACGGTCGATCTCTTCATGTTCATTGCCACCGGATATTTGGACAGAAACGGATAGTCGTTGGGAAGTCACAAACCTACGGAAATTCCTCCCCTTAGCGCCAACGCAAAGGGGTGTCTTGGGGTGTTATCATCTAACAACAAAAGCCCCGATACGCTTGGTAAAGGGGCTCCTGTTTTCTGCTGAAACTTTTACTGCCTAAATGTGCTACGAACCGGCTAATTCGGAGGGGTAATTTTCACCGAGCCATTGGTACGAATACTCAACGATGTCCTTTAGACACCCGCTTTCAAATGGTGATGTCAGACCACCAACGGAGACAATGTCTAGGAATGGTTTGGAACCACCCACATCACAGATCTTTAGGTAGCTGGCAAATGCTGCCGTGCGATCCGACTCCGACCACTTCCAATACTGCAGTGCACAAGTTTGAGCAAGGGCATAGTCGATGTAATAGAAGGGAGACTCGTAAATGTGACGCTGGAATTGCCACGTTCGGCCTTCTTCTACGGCCGGGTAACCGTCTGCTGATCGCCATGGCAGATATGTTCGTTCCATTTCTAGCCACGCAGCATTGCGCTCAGCCGGAGTGGCCGTAGGGTTTGCGTAGATCCAATGTTGGAAGTGGTCAACGGCACAGCCATACGGCAGGAATAACAACGCACCCTGGAGATGGTAGAAGCGGAATTTATCCGTCTGCTCTCCAAAGAAGAGGTTCATCCATGGCCAGGTGAGGAACTCCATTCCCATGGAATGGATCTCGCAGGCTTCTGCCGTAGGCCAGAAATATTCCGGAACCTGGAGATTTCTGCTCCTATAAGCTTGGAAAGCATGACCAGCTTCGTGTGTCAGTACTTCGATATCGTGCGTTGTTTTGTTGAAATTCGCAAAGATGAAAGGAAGCCCGTATGAACTGAAGCTGGTGCAGTATCCACCAGTGGCCTTATTATCCCTGCTCTTAAGATCCATGAGATCTGCGTCGAGCATCAATTGGAAGAACTCGTTTGTTTCTCCCGAGAGCTCTGAGTACATACGGTGTGCACGTTCCACGATCCAGTCGTGATCTCCGGCTGCTACCGGATTCCCATCCTTGAATTGAAGCTTTTCATCTGCGATCGTTAGCACGTCAAGGCCGAGACGGTGTTTCTGTGCTTCTCTAAGTTTTGACACGAGAGGCACAACATGCTCTCGTACTTGGGCGCGGAAACGCTCTACATGGTCTGCATTGTAGTCTACGCGACCAAACTCGACATACCTGAATTCTGTGTAGGTAGGGAATCCAAGACGTTGCGCCTTTTCGTGACGCAATTTCACGAGCTCATCAAAGATGGAGTCCAGCTCAGTGGCGTGATTCGTTAAGAACTGATACATGGCCTTGTGTGCGGCCTCGCGCGTACTACGGTCGAGGTCGATCAAGAGTCTGCCAATCGTGCTGAGATTGTAGGTTTCTCCTCCAACTTCGATCTGTGCCGAAGCTGTAAGCTCATTATACTTTCTGCAGAGTTCAGATTCGTGAACGAGCAGATCTTTGATCGATGGTTCAAAGGTAAGACTTGCGTTATGCAGACGGGTAAGGAAGAGCTCACCAAAAGTTGCCGCAATAACACCACGAAACGGTGATTGCAGTATGCTCCGTGCAAACGCAATGTCGAGCTCAGCAATGGACGGTCCATTGAGGTCATAGAAGAGCTTTTCTTCCTTTGCAGCAACGTCCACAACATTCTGTGTAAAGTGAACCTCTGCAAGTGAACCCATGGTACTCACATGGATGCGCAGAACATTCCAATCGCGGACCACTGCAACGGCGTCGGCATCAGAATTGGCTTGAGACAACCGCTGCGTAAGCTCCGCATGTTTCTGCGCAAGCTCCGAGAGGACGGGTCTTTGATACGGAAGTGATGTAAACGTGGGTGTAGACATAGAATTCTCCGAACACGGTACTTCGATCATGCGTCTCCGCGAAGAACGCGGATACGGTCACGAACGCTTGGAACCAGAATGGAACGAGGGTAATTGACGAGGAGGGAGTTGAGGGTCTTTACGGCACCTTGAGTATCGCCGCGACGAACCTGAATATCTGCAAGCAGTTGTAAAGATCGGTCTCCATAGATTGTCTCAGGAATACTCGAAAGGATCTCCAGTAAAAGGAGTTCGGCCGTAACATCCTCGTTGAGCTCAATGTAGGCGATTGCTGCATGGAGTCGTGCTCGGTCTCGAAGTTCGTTGTCTTTTGCAGATACAGCAGCTTGCGTGAAACGGACAGCAGCATCGCGATAGGCGCGACGGACAAGAAGTCCTTCAGCGGCAGCAATAGCAATCACAGTAGAAGAATCGTCCTGAGCAAGGTTTATGAGTAAGAGACGGTCAAGAGCATCATTCGAAGCAACGGAGCCGGTATTGGCCGCGAGCGGGCTGTAATACGCAAAGGCTGAATCAAGGTTGCCATTCCACAGAAAAAGATCAGCAAGCCGGAGTCGAGCTAGATCGGAGCGGTCCGATACGAGAACTGACGGACCGTTCGCAATCGAGCGAAGAGTTGCAAGGGCATCTTCATCTCTACCCATGGCTAAGTATATATCGGCCAAACGAAGAGCACCGTCAGATGATACCGTTGTCCCTCTCCACTGATTGAGTAGGCGCATTAGTCGGTCCCTAGCAGGATCCATCTGACCTAACACATCATCTTGCAGAATCGCCGAGTGATACAACGCCTCTGCCGAAATTGGGTGTTTGCCATACTGCGATATGATGTCATCATACCTATCGATCACAGCCTGCGCCTCTTGAGGGGTGATCTTCTGTGTCGTTCGAAGTTTCTGTTCTAATGCACGTGCAGATCCATAGGCAGCTGACATTCGATATCTCTCGTCTTTGACGTTCTTCATGAGGATCTGATAGGCAGAGATGGCCACATCATACTGATCGTCCATTCTCGCCCCATCTGCGAAGAGGAGCAGTTCCTGGCCACGCGGTCGTGAGAGCTCATCGAGAATGGCGGTTACCTCTAGGGCCTTTTGCCATGATCGCGTCTGACGGAAGAACCACTGTCGAAGACGAAGGACATCCGGACTGTTTCCTGTCATGAGCTCAAGTTCGGTTGCGATCGTTGCCGGGCCACTTTCATAGGAAAGCAGGACGCTCAATCGGCGTTGTACTCGGACAAGGTCGCCATCAGAACCAAACATCGCCAAGGCTTCGCGAGCTGCCGTCTTGAGATCTCCCGTCATTGCCGATAACTGGCCGATCTCGTCACAATAGGCCAGGGGGTCTCCATTTTTTGCCCGTGCAGACTTGTATGACTCTAAAGCCATAGCATGCAACATGAGCTGAGACTGTTCTGCGCCTATCAAAAGATACGCGGTCTCGTCATTGTCAGACAGGTCAATGGCCTTCTTCCACCACCGTTTTGCCTTGTCTTGATCTCCCGTTCTGGCATACAATGTTCCGGCAAGTATGGCCGTATTCACAGAGGGGGCTATCCGCATCTGTTCCTCAACCAAAGGAGCAAGCGCAGCAAATTGTTGCAGTCCGCTTAACGATCGCACGACGCCCTGAAAATACGAGTCGAGCGAGGGAGACTCCGCATGGAGCTCTTGGTAGAGGCGGGCAGCATTGCGTAGATCTCCGCTGCGTTCATAGGTCTGAGCCATGCGCAATTTGTCTCGGTCGGCCGACGATTGTGCACGAACATCAAGCCCCATTACCAAAAGGAGACAACACACCAACATTGTGATATGGTTTCGGATCATTGCTCCCATTCGTCGGCAAGAAGCGCAAGTACGGTGGATTGAAGAGGGGAGGAAGGGATGGTGACTGTGCCGTCTCGCAGGATCACGACGTCGATCTCTGTTCTCAACCCCAAAACGTCCGGCACGTAGATGCCCGGTTCTATTGAGAATGATGTGCCGGGTAGGATCTCACGAGTGTCATGAGTCTCAAAATCGTCCATGTTCACTCCCGGCCCATGGATCTCTGTAGTAATGTTATGACCTGTACGATGGATAAATGCAGAGCCCATACCGGATGTTTCGATTATGGATCTACAGGCATTGTCAACCTCAAAACCATAAACCGGAGTTCCTGTTGCAAACCGATCCTTTACGAGGTCGATAGCCGCATTCCTGCCATTTACAATGATATTGAACGATGCAGCAATATCTTCCGGAATAGATACTCCGGTGTAGCCAACCCACGTGAGGTCGGCATAGACGGATCCGGGTGCACTGTTTTTACACCATGCATCAATGAGCACGACCATCTCATATCCGATGACCGAATTGTGCGTAAAACTCGGTGCATAATGAGGTGAAGCTGCATTAGGCCCAATGGCAACGATCGGCGCACTATCAGAAACAAGGCCACGAGATGCAAAGGCATGTACAATGCGCTGCTGAACATCGTACTCCGTGATCGTCGTGTTATCGAGAACACTCTGCCGGATAAATCGGAATGCGTCCATCATGATATCACGGAGTTGTCCAGCAGTTACTGACGCACCAGCCAATTGCTGCTCACTAAGAACGGCTGTGAATTGTTGAGCGATATCAGCAGAGGATACAACGTTTACCCCGAGGGAGCGAATGAATTCTACCGTACCAGCATCCACCTTGCTCGTTACCGGAATCTGATTCATCGGTGAATACTCCATTGCCACAGACGAAAAGCCGCTGAGTGCTTTGGCAACTACAGATTCCCAAGATTGACGGGTGTCATAGAGTCGTTCCTCGATCGGAATGTGCGAGAGCGGCAAACATTCCATCCGGTGTGCGATCTTTATAGGATGTCCTTGTGCTGGAATCACAACCATCCAACGACGCGTGCAATGGGCATCCGGTGGGATGTCGAGCATTGTCCACGCAAGATCATTCGTCCCGCGGAAGTCGTACATCACCCAGGCATCAATGCCGGCCTTGCGCAAAGCTTCTTGAAAAGGGGCGAAATGGACTCTCATAGATGCTCCGATACATTGATGGTTATGTGCGAGATAAGTTGGTGGACGGCTACGGATGGAGGCAACCCGCCGTCCGTGACCTTCACAATCAGCCCCTTCATGATCTCATTGTATTGAGGGTTACGGAGGAGCTCAGTTAGGAGTTCGTGTTGCAATGCTGCTGAGAACCAGGACGTTTTCTGAGATATGCGAACGCGATCAATGGCTGGACGACGATTGTCGGCAAAGAACCTTTCAATCACGTCGAGAACATTTCGAAGTCCATCACCTTGAACGGCGCTGACGCTAACTACAGGGGGCGACCAATCTTCAACGGGTGGGATCATCATGCGCAGGGCACCCGTATAGGTAGCTACGGCAATGTTTGTAGCCTGCAGATCTAGGTCGGACTTGGTAACCACCAGCGCATGGGCCATCTCCATAATTCCACGCTTAATTCCCTGCACATCATCGCCAGCCGTAGGTAGCACCAGAAGGAGAAAGAGGTCAACCATGTCCGCAACATCGGTTTCACTTTGACCTACGCCCACGGTCTCCACAAGTATGGTGTCGTAGCCGCCTGCCTCACACAGAATGATTGCATCGCGCGTTGTGGTAGCTGCGCCCCCAAGAGCCAAACGAGAAGGGGACGGTCGAACAAAGGCATTGGCATGGAGGGAGAGGTTGGGCATACGGACCTTATCACCCAAGATGCTCCCACCTGTCCGCTTGCTGCTTGGATCTACTGCCAAGACGGCAACGCGGGACCCCAGGTTCACAAGGGAGAGGCCCAAGGATTCTACAAGAGTACTCTTACCAACACCCGGAGAGCCCGTGAGGCCAATTCTCCGTGAAACGGTTGTTACGGTGCTGCACAATTCGAGAAGTGCAAATGCCCGGTCGCGATCTGGTTCTGTTGTGCTCTCAATCAATGATAGAGCACGTGCTAGTGCCCTACGAGATCCAGACCGGATGCCGTTGAATAAATCCTCGATGTTCTCTTCACGAAACATGCGTCATCACTCTACGGTGACGCTCTTGGCAAGATTACGTGGCATATCAACATTACAGCCGCGTTCAACGGCGATATAATATGCCAGCAACTGTAGCGGGATAGAGGCCAAGATCGGTGCAAGCATCGGCAACGTACGCGGGACACGTATCACATGATTGGCAACAGTATGAATATGGGTATCATCCTCATCAGCAATGACAATAACCTTTCCACTGCGCGCTCGCACCTCCTCTATGTTCGAAAGGATCTTGTCGTAAATCTCGTCCTTAGGAGCAATGAAGACCACCGGTAGCTCAGCATCGATAAGTGCTATAGGACCATGCTTCATCTCAGCGGCGGGATATCCTTCTGCATGGATGTAGGAAATCTCCTTGAGTTTCAATGCTCCTTCGAGTGCTGCGGGGAAGTTGTAGCCTCGGCCCAGATACAGGAAGTTGCTAACGTTTGCGTACTCTAGAGCAATACTTCGAATCTCCTCAGATCTGTCTAGGATCGAACGGATTTGCGCGGGAATATTGGCAAGTCCTAGAGCAACCTCCCTGCCTTGTTCTGAGGAAAGTGACCTCATACGCCCAAGGTACAGTGCGAATTGAGTCAGCACACAGAGTTGTGAAGTAAATGCCTTTGTTGATGCCACTCCGATCTCCGGTCCCGCATGCAAATACACGCCGGCATCTGTCTCGCGAGCGATGGTACTACCAACAACATTCACCATGCCGATAACAGTAGCCCCTTTTAACTTGGCCTCGCGAATGGCTGCAAGCGTATCTGCTGTTTCTCCGCTTTGAGAAATGGCGATCACTATATCATCAGAGTGAATTATGGGATTCCGATAGCGGAATTCACTGGCATATTCAACTTCAACAGGAACACGAGCAAGGTGTTCGATGAGGTATTCACCCACGAGTCCGGCATGCCAGGACGTACCGCAGGCAGTGATGATGATGCGTTTTGCTGCTCGAAGTTTGTCTGCAACTGAAGCGAGACCACCGAGTTTGACTGTTCCTGCATCTATCTGGAGCCGACCACGAAATCCATCATGGAACGTTGTTGGCTGCTCAAAGATTTCCTTGAGCATGAAGTGTTCAAAGCCGCCCTTCTCGATCTGCTCAAGCTCAAAGGAGATCTCTTCAACTACACTACGCGTGTCTACATTTTCTATCGTTTTGGTAGAGAATCCGTCTCGCCGAAGGATAGCCATCTCATTCTCGTTGAGATAGACAACCTGACGTGTATGGGATATAACCGCGGCTGCGTCAGATGCAACAAGGTATTCGCCATTTCCTATACCAAGTATCAAGGGGCTTCCCCGTCTCGCAGCAATGATCATGTCAGGCTCGTGAGTGCTGAGCACCACCAAACCAAATGTGCCTTCAACTTCAGATAGCGCTGTACGAACGGCAAGCTCCATATCCTGCAGCGTTTCGTACAACATGCCAATGAAGACAGCAAGTACTTCGCTGTCCGTTTCGGATCGGAATGTGTAGCCGGCGTTGAGGAGCTTCTTCTTAATCGTAAGGTAGTTTTCGATGATCCCATTATGGACCAGAGCAATTGAACCACTCTGGTCGGTATGTGGGTGGGCATTAACGTCATTGGGTACGCCATGTGTGGCCCAGCGCGTATGACCAACGCCAACTGTTCCGGTCATGGAGGAGATATCGACGTATTTCTCGAGATCAGCCACACGTCCGGCCTTTTTCTCGATCCTTGCGCCACTGTCTGAAATGATACAAACACCAGCGGAATCATATCCTCGATATTCGAGGCGCTTGAGTCCGCTGACGATAAGAGGCGCCGCCTGCTGCGTGCCGATGTAACCAACGATTCCACACATAGATGCAAAAATACAGACCAAGCTCACCGATACAGCGGCGTGGATTGTTTAGGAATGACTAGATCTCGCAATTGTTGTGCTGAAGCACCAAATCGCAGGAAAAAGCCTTGGTTGACTCCAATAGGTACCCAGTTAACAGACAAGTACCAACAATGGATGCGTTTTGAGATGTCAATGATAGGGGAATTGAGCTGCCCCGTGATCAAATCGAATGAGCCGACGACATTCACGTCTAGTGATTGTGTGAGCGAAACCGACCCTCGAAAACTAAGATACAGGGACTGCGTTACGAGGTCTGGATTAGGTTTGACGTAGGAGTAAACGAGTTGCAGGCCAAGATCCCACGGCATGATTACCGGCGACCAGCCGGGCGTGCGCTCGCCAAAGAGATCAACTTCTTCGTCGCGATAATTCAATCGACGATCAAACCTCGACCGAAGGTCCTCTCCAACACTATCCTGCGCAGCAGTATCGGCCACATTGGATCTTTGTTCAAAACTCACACCCTGGGAGGAGAAACGTGTACCCAGCTGAACGCTAAGGTTGGAGAGTCTGGCTAGCCCCTTACCGGCTGAAAGCATTGACGTTCCCATATCTCTCCATACTAGTCTGCCCGTAGCAGGGTCTGGCAGAAGTGCTTGATCATAGACAGAGAAAGCGCCATTGAGATTGAACTCAACGGCATCAAGCATTGGTGTTCGCAGATTAAAGGATATTGGTGCGAGTCGAAGTGAATCTGCCACCATGTTGTACGATGTGGCAAAATTGAGTGTGAACAACTCCAATGCTTTTTCGGCAGTGTCCCCTTGCTTAACCTTAATGGCAACGCGGTTAAGAAACGAACCCGTTACGAGGAACTGCTGCCGTGACGAAGCCAATTGCCCTGCATCACCAAACCGGTTGTATCGAACTGTTTGTCCGGTAACGGGGCTCACGTATTCGCCATAGAATCCCTTAGAAGGGTCAGACTGATCAGGGATATAGGCCAGTCCAATGGATGGCTGAAACGTGTGCCTGATCGAGTTTATCCCTAGAATACGAGGATGTGCAAGCCCATAGAGGAAGGTACTTGCATTTACACCGAGACCATACGTGTATTCTCGAAAGAAGCCCGACTCTCTGGTTTGGACGATCTCTGAATCCAAAGGGTTCACAGTCTGCGTATATCTCTGGAAATACCAATTTTCAGAATACGTGATCGACGGTGCAACGATAAAGTTCCCAAGCTTGGGTGTGACGGTTACTGACGGGCGGTGCTCCCACACAGAACGTTCACTTACAGCAAAGGCACCTGTATCTGCCGGTCGATACGAATTGTAATTGTACCGAGCCGTAGAACGGTAGGAGAATTGCAGGTCACGCAACCAATGGTCGCCCGAGATAAGCCCTTTCAGAGGCTGGATCTGCGGAATGCCAAATGATACAACAGGCGAATGTGTGATACTACCGGTGATCATGTTCTGGTCGCGGGTATATCCGGTATTAAACGTCATGCCGTTGTAGAATGTGCGTTGATACGACGCATTACTACGAGCATTCTGGCGTACACGGTCGAGAGGATTGAGCGATGTATTCTGGTAGAGCCTGTTCGATGTAAACAAGAGATCGAGCACGATACTCTCATTGGGTCTCAGCTGTTGTTGGTGATTGAGTTCTACACCAAGATTTAATGCATAGGGATCGGTCACATTGAAGCGAGTATAGCCGAACGTGATCTTTGCGCGGCCGGTGAGCCGGTCGCGAACGGCGTAATTGGTTCGATTATAGAGGGTAAATCCACCCTTCGTGGTTAGATCCGTTGTGAGTTCAGTATCGAAGTAGTCGTTGATGGCGAAATAATACCCCAGGTTCTGTAGCACAACGCCGCGGTCGCTTGTTATGAGAGGCGTAGGCATGATAATGCCGGACCGTCTGCCTCGTTCTGTGCTAAAGAACATGCCAATTGGGAGGGCAAAAACGGGAATGTCCTCCACATACCAGATAACAGGATCGAGATAGATCTTGTCATTCATTACAACCTTCATCTGCGGGGAATTGAAATAGAAGTGGGGATGGGGCGCGTCACAGGTCGTAAAACATCCCTGTTCTACGTAGGCAGTGTTCTCGTCCACTCGTTTGATCTTTGACCCGTAGTAATAGCCCCCTTCAATATTCGTTTCACCAAACTGTACACGACCACGCCGAGTAGAGAAGTTGTACAGCATAGAACGTCCAGCATATTCTTCACCATTATCGGAGAAGACCGGAAACCCGGCTACACGTCCGTTACTGTCCGTTGCTCCATCTGCTTGCATGGTACTAGAGCCAAAGTCCATAACGATTACTTCAGATTGGAGGCGCTGCGTTCTGTATTTGACGTCAGCAGTCCCACGGAGCCGAAGTTGCTTCCTTGCAACGCTGAAGTGTGCAGTGTCCTTTGCCGAAAAAACAACGATGGTGTCAATGCCTGAGCTCGTAGTCTGACCATCTTCGGTGGTAACACGCATACTATCAGGCGTTGCCTGCGGGGCCTGAGCGTGTGCCATGAAAACCGACGTCGTGAGGAGCACGACTACGAAGCGCAGCAGCATCACCGATATGTCTTACGAGTGAAGGATGCCGGAATCTGCACATCGAATGAGGACGTGATCGGTTCGTTGGCCGTGACCTTGGAGAAACGGAATGATACGGTCTGCTTGCGATCGTCGAAGGCCACATCAACTGCATGAGGTATGCCCAAACCAGACACGGTGCGAACGTCACTGAAGGTGATGTTCATAACGAGTTGACCATCGAGGTTTTTGCGCTGATACTGCCTAAGGATGCCTGTGGCTGTATCTACTAAGGCATATTCCACCCCATCGGTTCTACGGGCAATGAAGAGGACCGACGAGTCTTTTCTCCGTTCACCACGAACAAATCTTGTAAGATCTCCCGGGAGCCTACCTCGAACCAACATTTGCAGGTCGGTAACGGTAAGAGGGATGGGCATAGCTTGGGCAAGTGTGCTCGACGAAGGGTCGCCGTCAAACACCTCACGCATGAAATAATTCACCACAACAAAAGAGTCCGGCTGGGCAAATATTCGTGCTGCAACAATCCCAAACGGCCCACTTGTTGTCATGCGCATAGTATCCTCCTCAACGATCACCTCAAAAGGGATGCCGCTCATGGACTGTTCGCCGGTGGTCGACAGTGCCCCCTCAATAATGAGAGTACGCACGTCGATCCCCAGTCGAGAAAGGACTGTATCTACCCGCTGTTCGCCCCCTACAACTGTGCCAGAAGACACACTAAGCAAGGCGATCACCAGTGGGAGAAAGGAAGACAACATCGTATGTTGCAAGGACATAGCCTACAAATATCCAACATCACGGGCGATCCTTCGTCACCGCGGAACCAACGAAACGACACTTGTGTTGTTCCGGTTGTTCAAAAAAGGAGCCACGCATGATCTTCGTTACGCGCAAAGCAACCTTCTCAGCAGCACATAGGCTCTACAACCCAACGTTCTCCGACGAACGGAATCAGGCTGTATTTGACAAGTGCAACAATCCCCATGGTCACGGGCACAATTACACCTTAGAAGTCACGGTTAAGGGGCTTCCTGACCCGCTCACGGGATATGTGATCGACCTGAAATTGCTCAAGGATATCATCGATGAGGCCGTTGTTGATAAGGTGGATCACAAGCACCTCAATTATGATGTTGACTTCCTCCGTGGCATCATTCCTACGGTCGAAAATCTCTGCGTGGTGTTCTGGCAGCAGCTTGAACACCGGCTTCCAAGTGGAGAATTGCACATGATCCGTCTTTATGAGTCGGAGTCGAACGTTGCGGATTACCTTGGTGCCCCGGTCTCCATTCCTCGATATGAACTCACAACACTTCCTCATACGGAGAGGCTTGAGGCATGATGTCAATGGAAAAACCTCAGAGAACGTCGCTTGTGGACCTTGATGATGAAGAGCTTGAGAGGCAGCTCCTGCGCAAAGGGCACTTGTACCCTACGGAAAGTACGTTAGGGCACCGGCTCTTTGATGCCAATGGTAATGCTCCAATCAGCAACGACGAGCGGATGATGATGATCGATCAGGTGGAACAGAAATATGCAGAAATCTTTGACATCCTCCGCATTGATCGTAATGACCCCAATAGTACGGATACGCCGTTCAGACTCTCGCGCATGTGGATCAACGAACTTTTGGCCGGACGATACACGCCGGCTCCAAAGATCACGGTTTTCCCAAACCGAAAGCATGTGGATGAACTTGTGATCTCAAAAGGGATCAAGGTAATGAGTGTTTGTTCCCACCATTGGCAACCGATCTCCGGCACCTGTGCCATTGGGTACGTTCCTCGAGACAAGGTAATTGGGCTCTCAAAATTCACACGAATTGTTGAGTGGTTTTCGCGTAGGGGGCAGATCCAAGAAGAGCTTGGTGAACAGATCGCCGATTTTCTCGTGGATATGCTCGATCCAATCGCACTCGGAGTTGTTATTTCTTCCAAGCACTATTGCATGATCGCACGTGGCGTTGAAGCGCATGATTCGAGTGTGATGATCACGTCTGTGATGCGTGGGGATTTGGCAACAAACCATGTTCTTCGAAACGAATTCCTCCAACTCATCGGTGAGCAGTAGGTTTGTGGTGTGATATCCACACACTACGAAGAACAATTCTGGCAAAACAACCACCTCGTCATTGGAATTGACGAGGCCGGTAGAGGTGCTCTTGCAGGTCCGGTTTCAGCCGCTGCAGTGATCTTCCATCCCAATAGGATCCCCCTTGGACTCAATGATTCCAAGCTACTTACCGCCAATCAGCGGTCACTCCTCGCCGTTGAGATCACATCTGTTGCACTTTCGTGGTCTGTGGCACTTGTAGATCACAATCGCATCGATGAAGTGAATATTCTGCAAGCTACCTACGACGCTATGCATCAGGCCATCGATGCCTGTATTCGAACTCTAGGGACTGCTCAGCCCCTTCATCTGCTTGTTGACGGGAATAGATTCCGACCCCATCAGCTCCCTCATACTACAATTGTGCATGGCGATGGACTCAGCGCATCAATAGCTGCGGCATCAATCATGGCCAAAACCTCACGTGATGCTTGGATGACCGACATAGACGCAATGTATCCAGCATACGGATTTGCCCGCCATAAAGGGTATGGTACTGCAACTCATCGCAATGCTATACTTACACTTGGCCCGTGTTCTATTCATCGTCGCACGTTCCTAAAGAAACTCACCTCAGTTGTTCAAACAGGTGAGATCTGATGAGGGAGATATTGCAACTCGACGTTTTTGACGTCTTTGTCATCATCGGAAGTCTTGCCGCTGTCCTTATAGCCGGGATGAAAGGCATCCGACAAGGGACTGGAGGAAGCGGAGCAGACTACGTTCTTGCAGGAAGATCTCTTACCCTGCCATTCTTTGTTGCCTCCCTTGTAGCAACATGGTACGGTGCCGTGCTTGGTTCCGGTGAGTTTATCATGCGATACGGGATCACTTTTATCCTGTGTTTTGGGGTGCCGTATTACCTCGTGGCTGTGGTGTACGCACTTTGGCTGGCTCAACGTGTGAGGGCATCGAAGGCTGTATCCATTCCGGATCAACTTGGCATTGCCTATGGATCTCGCGCTCGAACCATAGCGGCCATTGTTATGCTCATCATTACTATTCCTGCATCCTATCAACTGATGCTCGGTGTGATCGTCCAGTCGATCACGGGTTGGCCCCTTCTGTTATCTATCGTTGTAGGCTCTGTGGTCTCTATGGTCTACGTTGCCAAAGGTGGACTGCGGAGCGATGTTTTTGCGAATGTTGTCCAATTCATCATCATGTATGCCGGATTCATAGCCCTTGTCATGGGCTGTATGTTGGTCTATGGATCTCCCTCCGCAATGATCTCGCGATTGCCTGATACACACAGTACCTTGCCCGGAAGCCTTGGCTGGACTCCTGTTGTAAGCTGGTTTCTCGTAGCCATGCAGACTTTCGTTGACCCGAATTTTCATGTTCGAGCGGCTGCCTCCCGCGATGTAGCAACTGCCAGACGTGGCATTATCATAAGCGTAGGGATGTGGATGGTGTTCGATGCCCTTCAGCTCATCGCCGGACTCTATGCCGTTGCTTACCTCACCGGCGTGGCTCCCACAGACACGTATGTTGCCCTAGCACAGTCTGTCCTGCCATCAGTATGGAAGGGGCTCTTTGTTGCCGGAGTGATTGCCGCTGTGATGTCCACCCTTGACGGATATGCTCTTGTGAGCGCTACCACAATTGGTCACGACCTCGTCGACGCAATGCGTGGTTCACCACCACGGGTTGCATCTCTCCGGATCGGACTTCTTATCACAGGCAGCCTAGGCCTATTTGCTGCATGGTTGCTGCCAAGCATCATCGATCTGATGTATAATGCCGCTTCAATCGTTGTTCCGGCCCTTCTCCTGCCCCTTCTCATCAGTTTCACAAGACAGTCCAAACACCTTGCACACGCCATCGTGCCGATCATCGTCATACCGGCCATCATTAGCGGGTCATCACTTCTGTTTTCATTGGGCGAGCCGATGATCCTTGGCCTTGGCGCATCAATCATCCTCATCGCCCTTCGTAGCTTACAACGTGCGCCTCAAACCATCTAGTACTACATTCTTGACCGCATCTAATGCGATCTCACTTGTACGACTTGTTTTAACGGGACCAGTGGTCTACACGCTTCTCTATGAACACTACATAGCTGCTTTTGCGCTGTGTTGGTTTGGCGCATTTACGGACTGGCTCGACGGATATGTGGCCAGAAAGACCAATACCGTAAGTGAGTGGGGCAAGGTGATCGATCCCGTTGCTGATAAGGTTTTGGTTGGAGCCGTGGTGGTGATGATGCTGGTAAAGGGGCTCCTGCCTGCCTGGTTCGTCATTGCCGTGGTGGCTCGAGACCTCATCATTGTGGTAGCCGCTATCTATGCTCGCAGGCGAACCGACGTTGTTCTTCCGTCACTTATGAGCGGGAAACTTGCCGTTAGTGCCATTGCACTCACCGGTGTTGTTGCCATGCTTACGAACGGAATCGTGTTGAATTGGCTCATTGGCCTGTCCTGTGGGTTAATGGCATTATCTTTGTGGCATTACGGTAAGAGACTTCATGGGCTTCTTCGATAAGATCAAACAAAAAATCACCGGCGTCACCGAAGCGCTGTCATTTGACCGACTGAAGGAAGGGTTAACCAAAACCCGTGATTCCTTTGTCGGCCGGCTTAGAGCTGTCCTGTTTGCAGGACGCAAGATCGACGCCCAGCTGTTATCAGAGATCGAGGAGATCCTGATCACGTCAGATGTAGGTGTTACAACCACCGACAAGATCATTGCCCGCTTAAAGGATCGCGTTCGGGCAGACAATCTTCAAGATGCTGAACTGATCCTTGATGTACTCAAGGAAGAGATTGCAGGCCTTATCGCACAGTCGCCATCTGCGCAAGCCGATGCCTCCTTTACGATCGATGAGTCCAGAAAGCCCCATGTGATCATGCTAATTGGTGTTAATGGAGTAGGGAAGACCACTACAATCGGCAAGATGGCGCACAATTACAAAAAGGCAGGCCGCAGCGTACTCATCGGTGCTGCCGATACGTTTCGAGCCGCTGCCAACGAGCAACTCGAGGTCTGGGCAACTCGTGCAGGCGTAGACATCATCCAGCAAAAGCATGGAGCCGACCCCGCAGCTGTTGCCTTTGACACTCTGAATGCTGCCAAGGCCAGAGGAACGGATGTTGTGATTATCGATACGGCAGGTAGACTTCATAACAAGCAAGGTCTGATGCAGGAGCTCGAGAAGATCGGTCGTGTGATGAAGAAGATCCAACCCGATGCACCGCACGACATCTTCTTAGCCCTCGATGCAACAACCGGTCAGAATGCGCTCCAACAGGCAAAGGAGTTCACAAAGGTTGCTCCTATAACAGGGATCATTCTCACCAAGCTGGACGGAACAGCCAAGGGTGGGGCCGTTCTTGCTATTGCCGACGCGATGCAGATACCTGTACGGTACATTGGCGTTGGCGAACGAATCGATGACCTTCAGGTATTCGATGCAGCGGCATTTGTTGAAGCGCTATTCGAAGAACGTTCACCTGTAGACGAGCAAAAGGTTTAAGATGACACGCAAGCGGTCACGTCGTTGGTTCTTCGTGACCCTTGTGGTTCTCTCGTTGCTGTACCTCATTCTTGTTGCCCGCGTTTTCCTCCTAGAGGCTGATATGTCATTGGGACTCTCCCGTGTCAGCGGCCCTGGACTCATGGGATTGATCGTAGATCGGTCATCCTTCGTACCACCCAAGGACAGTGTCATTCACCCAGGACAACTTAGCTTGTTCGTGGACGTGGTGGAAACTCTCGATTCGCTGCATGGCAACCAAGCCGGGAAACTCGAGGTCAGGACGTCGTTCGCAGACTTATTGAATCGCTACACGATTTCGATAGACGAGTATCGTTGGATTCGAGACGTTGTTGAGAGAATGTGGAGGAACGTCCCGGTACCACGGTCACATATTCGCAGATCTGATTCGATCAACTATCAGCGATTTCGGATGTTTGAAGCTCGCATCGCAGAACATCCGGCGTTCTTTCGAGATACCCTCGATCGCGAGGCTCTAACGAAGTGAATGCGGACATCATCGCTTCACTCACGTATCTCGCAACGATGTTGTTGGGCTTCAGTGCTCGGATAAAAGGTTCTAGTTTCGGTAAATGGCATCACGCTGCCTTCGCCGCCACATGTATCACAGGGGCTGTGGCAGTTGTGCTACATCCAACGGTAGCACATATCATACCTGCAACAGCGCTCATGGTTCTTCCTTTCACTCGTCCGCGAATCTCTCGCGTTCACGATGCAGTTGCCCTGATAGGAGCCGTAGGATGGGGGATGGTGGTGTGGTAGTGTTTCGACTGCAATTGAAGAGGAGTTCGATAACTTTGACGTTATGAAATCAGATGCGCCGGTTATGAAAAAGAAGATTAAAGATCTCCTTGAGCGAGCATTCTTCTGCGGACAACAGTCAGTACAAGAAGAGATCCATCGTCTTGCATCTGGAATTACCGATTGGTCCGATGATACGGAGTTAGAAGTTCTCGTTCAATGTTCGTACCAGTATTGGAAACAGCAGAACGATGAATGCGAGATACTCATCAAGCGCTTCTTCAATGGAGCACCAGAACGATCGCGTTCGCCACATCGAGTACTAGCTGCGATAATCCTATATAAGGCTCGTTTTCGGCTCCTTCGATATCAAGACGGATTAGAGATGCTCGATGCGGTGATCACGGAATATCAAGATGTGACCACCATAGAACACATGGCATTAATGTGGTGCAAAGGGAATGTGCTCGTTGCGATCAGACGTTTCAACGAAGCCATTGTATGTCTAAGAAATGCAGAGGCACTTGCTTCTGAAGAGGGACTGCAATCAGTCAGGGCCCTAATACAAGTGGACATTGCTGCAGTTGTCCTGGAAACTGGCGATTATGCGAAGGCCATCATGATGTACGAGGCATCGCTCAGTGTACTCTCAGGTGATCCTCAAAACGATCTCTTCTGCATCATGATTCGCTTCAATATTGCAAGTGCGTATCCGCATCTGCGGCGTGATGATGAGGCGTTGGCAGAATACAAACAACTCCTCACGTACAAGGCTGTTGTTCAAGAGCCGAGATACAATCTACCCGTACGATTAAACATGGCCATTTCGTTGAAGCAACTAAACCGCTTCGAAGATTCAATGAATGAATATTTGATCGTCCTCGATGTTGCGAGAGAATCGGCGAATGTTGAGTTTCAATTACGTGCCCATCTAGGATTGGTCGACCTCAATCACAAACAACATGATCTTCGAAGTGCCCGAGAGAACGCAGAACGTGCAATAGAACTTGCTGAGATACTGGATCGTGACGCATTGCGCCATCAAGCAAGCGCGAGTATGGCCGGTATTGAATTTGCAGAAGGACACAGAAGTACTGGTATTGACCGTCTTGAGACTGACTTTGACTGGATGGTTCACAATGCACATTTCCTGAATGCACTTGAATATGGACATATGCTCATAACATGGTGTACAGAGGAATCCCTTTATGAAAGAGCATACAGATACCATACGGTGTGTGCACAGATCCGAAGCACGATGTATGCAAATGAAGTTGAGAGGACAGTAGAGCTTACATCTGTGCGTTCACGCCTAGATCACGAACATGAGTCAATTCGCACTCGGGATCAAGAGCGCAATCGTATTCTCAACGCTGTTCTTCCGCCACATATCGCTGAGAGACTCATGCGCGGTGAGAAATACATCGCCGATGAGATACCTGAGGTAACGATAATGTTTGCGGACATTGTTGGCTTCACCAATATGGCATCAACGATGGAGCCACATGACTTGGTTCAGCTCCTTGAACGGTTATTCTCTGCACTTGATGATGTTTGCCTTGCACACGGATGTGAAAGACTCAAAACTATAGGTGATTCCTACATGGCCATCTGCGGAGTCTCACCGTCATATCCGGATCACGTTGCTAGGATGTGCCATGCTGCATTAGCAATTGTCAAGAGCAATGGAAAGTTGCCTCTGGATCGTTCTCAGTTACGGATCGGAATACATACAGGTCCCGTTATTGCGGGCGTCATGTCCGGTACCCGACTTTCGTATGATCTATGGGGGGATACCGTCAACCTGGCAGCTAGAATGGAGGCTCATTCTGCGCCCGGCAGAATCCTTTGCTCGCAACAGGTGTTTGAGGTTCTGCAGGCCAACAACATTGCTTCCTTTGAAAAAACAAAGCCCCTTGACATTAAAGGCAAGGGGCTCATCGATACGTATTGGCTTACATCTACTTGCGTACATGAGGTGGAATCGCAGGGGTAAACATTCCTGTGATCAACACCACTTTTTGATCGGCAATTCCGCAACCCACAAAGTTGTTGATTGGTACCCCTGTGGTGTCAAAGCGAACAACGTTCATGATGAGAACCGGCGTCTGAGCTCTCAATGTATCACCTGTGGATCCAGATGCAATAGTTGCCGGATACAGCGGTAGAAACTGCACTTGATACTTAGAAAGGTCAATCTTTCTCAATATCGGTGGTACGTTCGTTGGATACGTGTACGTAATAGTCTGCAAGGGCGAAGATGCCTGTTGTGGTGTTAGCCAAACAGATCCACTTCCATTAGGACCAACAGCATCCGCTGACGTTTTTGTTTTTTCCGCGACGGCCGGCGCTGGCTGATCAACTTTCTTTTCGGCACACCCAATCGCTGTTAGCAGAAATATCCCTGCCATGCCAAATAGGACAAGGCGGTGCGCAAATGACTGACTCATTCTATAACCCCTGGAAATGGAAAAGAGCAAAACCCCCGTGTATGAACTTACGTAATATTGCACTCACCAGACAAAAACTGGAAATCTTGCAGTGTAGAGCAGAATAGGCCGCAGACCATGATCGAAGATGAACACTTCTCAGCCTTACTGAATAGTATCCTATTCTCCTTTGAGGGCGAAGTGTGGGAACCAGGTGAAGTAATCGAGAGGACACGTAGTCTCCGACGTAGTACTACAATGGAGTCCTTAAGTGTTGCATTTGGAGCCCACATTCGCGGTGACCATGAACACGCAGAGCGGATTCTGAAGTCCATGATTAACGATGGTCGTTCAGACGAACAGACACAAACCATCACTCTTGCGACAATCCTTCTTTCTCGAGTATTGAATAGCCAGGCTCGCCATGAAGAAGCCCTGAGCAAGATGGATGACCTCCTTACTGGTACTCAAGGTCAAAGTTTGCACCCACAAGAAGCTTTAGCACTACGGTATCAAATTGGAGTTACTCAGGCAGCCCTTCAACTCTATCCGGAATCGATGGCATCATTAACGTTCGCAAACGAAGCAGCCATTCGGGTCGAAGATGATTACATGCAAGTATTAACATTGGCAGAAATGGCCCGTGTTAACGCTGAGATGGGCGATATCGAGAAGTCCATCGCAATTCATGAGCAGCTGCGTTTGAGAGGTCTAAACGTGCCCTTGTGCAGCGACCAACTCATTGGTTCCAGAATGAGCCTCGCATCACTTTTGCAGAATGTTGGAAAATACAACGATGCACTAGAAGTGTATGATGAGTTACAGTCAGTCCTCAGCTTGACTCATAGGAAGCACTCATTACTCTCGGTCCACTTACATAGGGCAAATACACTCAAGCATTTACAACTCCTTGATGACTCACTAGATGCATTTCATGAGGCACTAAAGCTAGCCGAATTCGAATCGGAGGTTGAGCATAAGATCAATTCCCTCATTGGATCTGCTGAAGTGTATCGAATGAAAGAAGACTTCAACAATGCAAAGGTGTGTTTACGCCAGGCCCTCGACCAAACTCTGCACACGCAGTATGAGGAACTTCATACCGATGCAATGGCCAATCTGGCTTCCGTTGAGTTTGCTGAAGGCAACGTTGATGGGGCAATTGAGCCCCTTTTCAAAGCATTTGAAAGATATTTAGAGATTGAGAACAATAGATCCGCCATTCGCATTGGAGGCATTCTTGTTGATTGGCTAGCAGCGGCCGGACGATTTGAAGAGGCTGTGAAAGTTCAGGATAGCATCTCAGAGATTCAGAAGTCGGTCTATGATAGCGAGATCGAACGAGCCAAGGAGTTGACATCATTTCGTTCTCGACTTGAACTTGAACGCGAGACGATCAGGCAGAGGGACGAAGAAAGGACGAAAATTCTTCATGCAGTAGTACCCCAACATATTGTTGACAGGCTCATGTCCGGAGAACCGAGAATCGCTGACAGATTGTCTAGCGTGACCATCCTCTTTGCTGATGTTGTTGGATTTTCAGAGATATCCACCTCACGCAGCCCTGAAGATCTCGTTCATTGGTTAGAGACGCTCTTTACAGCACTTGATAACGTATTCTCAAGGTATGGCTGCGAACGTATTAAGACCATTGGTGATTCGTATATGGCCATTAGTGGTGCCACAAATGAGACGGAAGATCACACGGAACAAATGACCCGAGCAGCACTTGAGATCATGTCCGGGAAGTCCATTCTCCCAATTGAATCCCACAATCTCCGGATTGGGATCAATGCAGGTCCGGTGATAGCCGGCGTCATGGGTGGTTCACGACTTTCATATGATGTATGGGGAGACACCGTGAATGTTGCTGCACGTATGGAAGAAAACTCACAACCCGGACGGATACTTGTAACCGAAAGCGTTGCTCGTAGGTTGGCCTCTACAAACGAGTTTGTTCTAGAAAAAAGAGAGCCCCTTAACATCCGAGGCAAGGGGCTTATGACAACGTTCTGGGTGAGTTCTGATGTCAATTGACAGCGCTGGAGTTATCTGATTTTTGACCTTGTGCCGCCAAACATGAGATTCTGAATGTTCTCACCGGCTAAGAAGTCGTGCGGCCATCCCAAGACCACCGAACTAACAGCTCGCAACCTCTGCAGTTGATCGGCCGATAAAACCACCTGAACACAACCAAGATTATCCACGAGTTGGTGCTCCGTTCTTGCACCCACGATTGGGATTACACCGGGATGGTGTTGACGCAGAAACGCCAAAGCAACCTGTGCTGAGCTCACACCGATCTCGAGTGCGATGTCTGCTACAGCCTGTGCGATCGACAAGTTTCGATCGGTTAATCGAACACTTTCCGGTTTTAGACGAGCCCCCTCAATTGCTTTTGATTGAAGGTATTTTCCGGAGAGAACACCGGCACCAAGAGGGGACCACGGCGTAACCGTTAGTCCGAAAGCCTGTGCCATGGGGAGGAGTTCTCGTTCTGCATCGCGATTAACGAGGGAATACTCCAGTTGAAGTCCAACAAAGGGGCTCCATCCTCGAAGCTCAGCAATTGAGTTGCAACAGGAAACAATCCACGCCGGTGTATCGCTGATCCCGATATGGAGGACCTTGCCACTGGAAACGAGGTACTCCAGACTCCGCATGAGTTCATCTGGCTGCATGGTATCGTCCCAAGCATGAACCCAATAGAGATCGATATGATCTGTTTTCAACCGCTTGAGCGACTCATCCAAGGCCCGCACCATGTTTTTTCTATGATTGCCGGCAAAGTTCGGATCGCCCATTCGCGTGTAGAGTGTGTATTTGGTGGCAACAACAAAATGATCGCGATCTGCCGCTAGGAAGTCTCCTAAGTACGTCTCACTTGTACCTTCCGTATAGCGATTTGCAGTGTCGATGAAGTTTCCGCCGGCATTCGCATACGCATCAAATACCTTCTTCGATGTCTCATAATCACTTCCTGTCCCCCAATCGTTTCCAAAGGTCATGGTTCCAAGGCAAAGTTCTGAAACGCGCATCGCACTGCGACCGAATAAACGATAGTTCATGGATTATTCCTCTGATTGGTAGTTTATCGATACAAACTACGGATAGACACATGGAGTTCTGATGCGCGTTATCTCATGGATCATGGCCGCCATATTTCTTGGATTTACCGTTGTCCAGCTCAATGACGTAGACGCATTGATCTGGATCGCAGCCTATGCGGCATGCTCTCTACTCAGCATTTTGCGGGCAACGGGTCGCTCGCCTCGTCTCGGTGCCGCTGCATGTGCGGTGATTTTTGCTGTTTGGGCCATAGTGCTGTTCTCCCACACCAATGGCCAATGGTGGGAGGGGGAGATTGAGCGCGAGGTAGGTGGACTGACCATTTCTTCATTGTGGTGTGCAGTGCTTGCGTTGTCAAGTAGAACTGAAATGTCACGTTTTTGATAGCTGACGGCACGAGGAAGTCTACAGGACTTCCTCAAGGACCGTCATGCGATCAGCAATCTTCCTCCTCTTCGTCGTACCCACGTTCATCACGGCACAAGTAGCCGAAACGGTGTCAGTACGCCTAACTCTAGGTGACGCTCAGACCCCCGATGGTCTTCATTCCATCACTGTTCAATGGTATGACGTTCCATCAGGGGGCGTATCTCTCGTCCAAGAAGACCACACAATAGACCTCCGCAATGGCGAGTGCACGGTTGTTCTCGGTACTGTGAGCCCCCTACCAATCTATGCCTTGGAACGCGGTACGGTATATCTGGGTGTAGGTGTTGATGGAACACCGGAACGTACTCCCAGAACTCCGCTCACTCCGCAGGCATTTGCCCGAGTTGCAGCATTCGCAGAGGTTGCTGAGAGACTCTCGCCGAACGTTACGGGAGTGGTTACGTCGATCAATGAGATTGCAGGTAGTGTAAAAGTTCATGCCGGTAATGGGATTCGCATATCTCGTAACGGCTCCGTCTTGATGATAGAAGGTGATTCAGCATTTGCCGAACGAGGCACGATAGCTGGCAATGGAAGTGATTTCATCTTCAGAGTGCAACCAAGTACGATCCTGCGTTCAGAGCACGATGTCACGTTTTGTGTTGCTGCAGGCACTACAACTATAGCTGCTGGTTGCACCATCGACCTCGCTACGAACACGATGGTCTTTGTGACCTCTGCACCACTGCTGACAACAGAACAGATACGATGGGAGATCCGACGTTGATCACCACGATTCACATTATTCACTTCAATGCAGGATGTTGTATGACCACGCTCAAGACCTTGTTGGCGATCATGACGTTCATGATCATCTCCATGGGCTCTCCAATGCTTTTTGGACAAAGCCAGACTACTGGTACGCTGAATCTTCGAAATGCACAGCCAGCAACGATCTCGCTGACTCTGCCCAGTACAGGAGTAACGGCTTACACACTTACTCTACCGCCAACAACAGGAGTGGCCGGACAGGCACTAACGATCCAGAGTGTTACTGGTACGAATGCTTCACTGGAATGGACTAATGCTTCCTTCTGGCAACTCGACGGCACATCGATCACAACAGGGGGGACAGCCGCCAACGAACAATATCTGGGTACGAGCAATGCGCAAGATCTTGTTCTCGCATCGAATGCTACCGAAGCTTTCCGCGTTATTGGAACTCCCGGACCTCGTCAGGGATACCTTGGAATCGGTACGGCACTTCCCAATGCTCCCGTAGACATTGCAAAGACGGTTTTGCTGTCAAACTCCGGAACGTCCACCGAACTAAGATTTGCTGAACCATCTGCAGGTGGCTCAAACTATTCGGCATTTAAAGCAGGTGCACAAACAGCAGACATCACTTACACTCTTCCAGAATCAGCACCGGCAAGTGACGGCATGGTGTTGACGGCAACAGCAGGTGGCACCCTTACATGGGACCGACCGTGGAAGGACATCCCGCGTGGAATATTCGTACCCGTTGTTGGAAACTACATCCATGTTATTCCGGTGAGTACAAACATCACATCGGGTACAATACCTATCCTGACGATGATCAACCCGCCTGGTACAACCATCGGAATAAGTCTTACTGCCATCGACGATATCAACGACACGATCACCGTTGAAACGTCCATAGCGCTTGGTCCGGCTGATAAGATTGCTTGGATGCTTGTACAGCCTAATTGATGCACATCGATGATTCTTGCAATCACCATTCTCATACTGATCCCATGCAGCATGCGACTGTCTGCACAGGGTTTCAGTACGACCCGGCTGGAGTCTGCGGCTAACACGCCGCTCCTCATCGCTCAACGCGCGCCGGCGGGACAACCTATCCGGTTTCTCGCCGGCGATGGCGGGTCGATCCGAGCTTTAGAGATCGATGCAGCAGCAACAACCTGGATCCGTGGCCCGTTAAGTGTTGGTCCGCTCATCGGTGCCGCTCCCAATGAACGAATGCGTATTGGATCAGTTGACGCAATAGGAGGAAGGGCCCTTGTCCTGTCTCTTCTCGGTACAACAACGAGTACGGGGCTCCTCATAACGGACATCGGAGCTAGTGGTGTTGACGATGCAGCCATCGTGTTGCAAAGCACCTCAAACGGAATCGGTACGGGGATCCGAATTGGAGGATCATCAGCAGGGTTGCGACCAACACTTGCAACGGGAATTGACATAACCGGTGGCACAGGCCTTCGATACAATGCGCTCACAACGGGAAGTGGAACGGCCATTGAAATTGGAGGAACCTCGCCCCCTAGAATAGGAATCGAAGTAAGTGCCTCGGGAACTGGACACATTGGAATTGTCTCAATTGCCAACACAAATGGGATAGGGATCATTGGACTCTCACAGTCGTCATCATATACCTCCATACCATCAACAGAGCGCGTTGGCGTTCGAGGTCACGCAGCCACAAACTCTACTGTTTCGGCTGATACGATAGTCGGTACAATGGGAAGTGTGGTTCGTGGTGGCGCTGGTGGCACACTTACAACGTCCATCGGTGTCCTCGGGCGTAGTGATGCCTCTGGCACATCCCATGCAGGTACAGCCATTGGCGTTGTAGGATCGGCATCGTCCGTTGCACCGGGCAGGGCAGTTGCAATTGGAGGATGTTTTGGTACCGACGCAGAAGGACTGGCTCTCGTTGCACATGGTGGCGATGTCTACTTAGGTAGTAGTGATGCCGCTCGGCCAATTCAGCTCACACAATCAACAGCCAATGTTTACGACGGCCTCACAAGAACCTATGTCTATGATCTGTACTCCAGTGGCCACATCGAAGCCTCTTCTGTGTCCTTTAAGGGGGCAATTGGATTGGTCCTCGGGCCGGGGGTTGTAAACAACATTGTCACGAGTGGTTCCACAGTGCTGCGATGTGCTGCAGATCCTGCGGTGACTTCATTGACAGGATGCGCAGGAGGAATCACCGGTCGGATGATCCTTCTTATCGTAACCGATGGTGTACTCCGACTCGTTAACGAGGGTATTGACTCACTTCCAGAGAACAGGTTTAGACTTCAAGGGGCTAACGACTTGCTCCTTCAACAAGACGCGTCAGTCATGATGTGGTACGATGAGGAGATCGCACGATGGCGCATACTTGCCTTCTGATCGTAGTTCTGCTTTGCGCATTGAATGGTATCGCTCAGACTACCTGGACGGGATATCAACAACGATCAACAGCCGTGATCGATCTCGACGAGTGTCGTCGCACGATCACGGTCCTCGACGCTTCGATCTTTCGGCGTGGAGACAAGGTGCTGCTGCATCAGACAACATGCATTGATGACCGATCAACGGGACTCTGCGAGTTCAGTTACATTGATACAGTGATTGGACCTGTTGTCCATCTAACAACCACACGAGTGCATACCTACGATGTACAACATGGACTTCAAGTGGTGAAGGTACTTGTGGCCGGTTCAGCCACTATCATAGACACATTGCGAACATTACCCTGGAATGGAATGTTTGGTGGAATCATCGCCCTTGAGTGTTTGGATTCCCTCATTGTACAGGGCGTGATCAACGCTGATGCGAGTGGTGGACGGGGCGGTCGTGTTAGCGTCAACACTCGTGATACAACCTCGACTATCGACTCAAGCAGACCCAGAAACGATCGTTATAATGGGGAAGGTCCCGGTGCCGCCTTCGGTGGATCGGCCCGAAACTCAGGTGGGGGAGGAGGTGCACTCGCAGGTAGCGGCGGTAATGGGGGTGACCAGACGTCTGCATTTGAACGGCTCGCTATAGGCGGCCGCGGTGGAGCAATAGTAGAAGACACCAGCACTGCAACACGGATCTTCATTGGTAGTGGTGGTGGTGGCGGTCACCAGAATGACTTTCATGGTACACGCGGCGGACATGGCGGAGGCATCATCATCGTCACGTCGCCAAAACTAATCCTTGCTAAGAACTCAGCATTTACATCTAACGGCGAGTCTGCGCAAAACGCCTACGAAGATGGGAGTGGCGGTGGAGGTAGCGGTGGATCGATATACATCATTTCCGATTCCGTTGTTGGTAGATCCAGTACATCTGCAAGGGGAGGAGTCGGTGGCTCAACTCGAGGTTCGCTTTTTCATTACGGTCCTGGCGGCGGGGGAGGAGGCGGTGTTTCTGCCTTCCTGTCACGTAGAGTTGCATCATCATTTGTTGAGATTGTATCCGGTGGTATGAGCGGTACATCGATCTGTGATGTACTCGCTGATACGAGTACGTACGGTGCCGTGAATGGGGCTGATGGAATCTCTACATCGGCACGTGGCATTCCAATTGGCAATACACGCAATGCGCGCGTTGCCCTAATGGCGCAAGACACCATTGTCAAGGAAGGTAGCTCTACAGTTGTTGTTGCCGTAGGTGGGAGTAGGTATACATGGAGAGGCAACCTAACACCCATCAATGGAACTGGTGACTCAGCACGTACCGGGCCAATCACAGAGCCTACGTGGTGTGTGGTTGAAGTGACTACGGAAGATGGATGTATCGTGATTGATTCGGTATTGATCGCTCCGCACGTTTCGGCCTTACCAAAGCTGATTGTCCATGTAGACAATGCTCATGGCTACCCAGGAGATACAGTTGATCTGTATCTCCGTGTTCGCACTGAGCCTGTTAACCAGCGTACGGTACGTGGTACCGTATGGGTTACTATGCGGGCAACAACACTTCTTCCTCTTAGAAATGCAGTTCGCCTCAATGATACCGTGATCTCCATGGAGTTTCCATTCTCCCTCAGTGCCCGAACTGGCACAACCTACCGTAGAGCCAGTGTGCGTGTTGCGCTTGGAGACTCAGCTCAGATCTTGCTTCGAGTTGAGAAAGTAGAAATCGACACAACCGTTCGCGAGCTCATGCGTGAACACGGGACGTTCACAGTTGATGGACTGTGTGATGAAAGTGAAAGAACTCGACTCGTCCGGATGTTTACGCCGGTGTACTCCATACGCGGACGGCAGATCACGGCTGAGGTAGACGGTATCGTGTTGACCGATGTGCTTGGTAAAACAATCTTCCATGATGATGTGCGCACAGGAAGTCAGCTATCTACAACCGTTCCTATCGGTGTTCATGGACTCGTCTTTCTTACATTGATCAAGGACGGTAGGCAACGAACCTTTGGCATCATTATCGAATGATCACCGATGTGCGTTCTTCAAATACAGCGCAACAACGCCCCCTTGCATCCACCGTTGCGAGAGCTCTTCGGGCGTGCGTCCTGGACCCATCGATACGTTGCCAAGGAGAATATCCAGATCTCCGTCGCCGTCTGCATCAGCAATGTCTGATACAAGCCAGCGACCGTCACCCGAATGTGGTATTCTCCATGTCTTTGCAGTAGCAGTTCCATAGCCTACATCAAATCGGACAAAGTCAATATCTCCTCGATCAAACCGAGGGAAGTAGGCATAAGAGACCATGTCTTTTGAACCATCTCCATTAAAGTCCCGAATAAAGGCACCATAGGCACCATCGAGACGCTGAAACGACTTCTGCAAATAGTTGCCCTTCACGTCAGCGCTATAAACGTATACGCCATGATAAGGCTTTAACGGAGGGTCATCGTAGTCGCCGTTATCACCTGTTGTGATCACGATCTCTTCCGTACCATCGCCATCAACATCTGTAAAGGCAAAAGACGACGAGCCGAAACAGGGTGGGAATGTGATAAGATCTTTGGCGGTGAAAACTCCCTTGCCTTTGTTGATATAAGCAACGAGTCCCTCTCTGGCCTGGGCCATCAACACAACGATATCTGGGCGTTTGTCACCATTCACATCTCGTACATCTGCACGAATCGCACCCGGTTGAGCCGCAAGCTCATGGTACTGTGATCTGCCCCTTGCATCGATCTCGTACCAACCAAAACGGCCAATGAGGTTGCCATATTCGCACACAAGAAAGTCCTTGCGTTTGTCACTATTTAGGTCTGCAACAATAACGTGAGTTGGCCTGCGCAGTGTATCTAGGATTACGGTTGACGTAGGTACATCGTTAACCCACGTGATCTTCAAGAGCCGTCCAATTGCGGAGTCGTGCGGTAGTAACTTTCCCATATCCGTTACATACCACGCATCGGGCTGAACGTCTACACTAGAAGGTGGACCATTGAGTTGAACAGTTGCAACAGGAGCCCCTTTTGCATCTGTTACGTGTAGTGTGTTGTCCATTCCGTCTCCGATGATCAGGCGCTTACGCGGTACATCAAAACGCACAAGTGTCGTCATCGGAATATCAATTGCCCGTTGAATGAGGACCGACTCGAACTGTGCCGAAATGCCCTGTACATCAATAGACGGAGGGGGTGGTAGTACAGCGGGCGCATTGTCGATATACCATTGTGCAACGCTGAACCATTCATCTTCCGTCATTGCCGGAAACGTAGGGTAGAATGCCTGAAGGTCGTGGGGAAGTTTCTCCCGTTGCGGGATTTGATCCATGCCAAGATATTGTCTCATCACCGGGAATACCTTGGCAACCCACGTTGTTTTGTCGAGGTGTTCGGGAAGGGGCTTTACATGACACGACTGGCAATACCGTTCTGCTAGGTCAGCTCCATTGTCCGGCTCAGAACCGGCTATCGCCAACCCTCCTACAATTGAGGCAAGAAGTACTACAATCGCTAGTGTAGTTTTCACGATCAGACTAAGCCGCAGCGAGCAAATATCGCATCAACGTTCTTCAACATGCGAGCATCATCGAAGATGGCATCTAGCTCTTCTGAGGTGAAGAATGACATGATCTCGGAGTCTTCGCCGAGGGTCTCTCGCAGTGGTGTTTTTGTCTGCCACGTTTGCATAGCGTTCCGCTGCACCATCTTATACGCGTCTTCACGTGTGACGTCCTTACGGACGAGGGCAAGCATTACGCTTTGTGAGAACGGAAGCCCGTGTGTGAGTCCCAGGTTACGCTTCATGGCGTCCGGATAGACAAGCAACTTATCGATGAGCCCCGTTGCCAAATGCAACATATAGTCGAGAGCAATTGTTGAGTCCGGACAGATCACCCGTTCAACAGAGCTATGTGAGATATCACGTTCGTGCCATAGGGCGTTATTCTCGATAGCAGCCATGGCATTACCTCGAAGAATACGGGCCATTCCGCAGATACGTTCACTGAGGATTGGATTGCGTTTGTGCGGCATGGCCGATGAGCCCTTTTGTCCGGGAGAGAAATACTCTTCTGCTTCCAACACCTCGGTTCGTTGCAGATGGCGAATCTCCGTTGCAATCTTCTCTAAGAATGCACCAACGATTGCCAAGGTTGTGAGGAATTCTGCATGTCTGTCTCGCTGAATCACCTGGGTACTCACAGGGGCTGGCGTGAGTCCGAGTTTAGCACAGACATATTCTTCAACTTCTGGAGAGAGGTGTTCAAACGTTCCTACCGCACCCGAGATCATTCCAACGCTGATCGTTTCGATGGCGCGTTGCATGCGCTCAATACTGCGTTTACACTCTTCGTGCCAGAGTGCGAGTTTTAATCCAAATGTTGTTGGCTCGGCATGGATTCCGTGAGAGCGGCCAATACATACAGTGTATTTGAATTCCCTTGCCCTACGCGCAAGAATGTCACGTAAGGAAATCAAATCAGCGAGGATCAGTTCACCAGCTTGTTTGAGCTGAACTCCGAGACAGGTATCGAGCACGTCGCTGGACGTCATGCCCATATGAATAAACCGTGATGCAGGACCAACATACTCCGCCACATTGGTCGTAAATGCTATCACATCATGTTTTGTAATCTCCTCGATCTCGAGGATACGCTCCACATTAAACGCTGCCTTGGCACGGATCTCCGCTACAGCATCCTTCGGTATTACGCCAAGTTCTGCCTGAGCTTCACAAGCCAGGACCTCGATCTCCAGCCAGATAGCATATTTATTCTCATCGGACCAAATGGCCCCCATGTCGGGTCGAGTATACCGTTGGATCATTGTTCAGTGGCGTTGTTGGGGAAAGGCGAAAATAGTGAATAGCGAGTAGCGAATAGTGAATAGCGAATAGTGAATAGCGAATAGCGAACGGAGAACAGCGAACAGTGAGGAGTGGGCTTACGAAGTGGCGGTTCGTTGATCGATGTTCTCTGTTTGCTGTTTAAACTCCTGTTGATAGTCAGGAACAAAGGTCAAAGCATCGTTGAAGGGTGCTCCTGCGTCCAAGAGTTTCCAAGCTGAAAACGCTACAAAACGTGCAGAGAGGCGCGTGAGGCCACTCACGGGGCTTGGAATGAGCTGAGATGCTGCCGGACCGACTACTATCGTGGAATCGGAAATGCGCCCACGTATCTCCTCGAGTGGGAGGAGCTCCACGGGGGCAAGATGAGTTGCATCTTCTACGGGGCTTGATGCAACGTAGATGAGATCTCGATGTGATGCAACAACGGCAGTGATCGATGTTGAGCGGCCAATACGTGCAACCTCTGTACCGGCATGCATAAGTGCCGTGAGTGTTGGTACCGCTAGAAGTCTTGGTTTACCGGTAAAACAAAGCCCTTTTGCAAATGATACGCCGATACGGAGGCCAGTAAAGGAACCGGGTCCTGCAGAGACAGCTACTACGTCGATATCTTCCATGGTGAGTTGAGCATTTCTGACTACATCATGAACACACTTGCTCAACATCTCATCATGAACATTGGCCTGAAGGATCTCTACGGTGGAGATGAGAGCTCCATCAACGGACACGGCAACGCTACACACGGACCCACTGGTCTCGATCGCGAGAAGGCGTGTCATAGAAGTTCTTCCGTAGGCTCTTCGCGTGGTGCTGCCAGCGATGAGAATTGTTCGAGAATACCAATTGCTTCCTCACGTCTGCCAAGGAGAACTTCGATAAGCAGACGTTTTCCATTCTGCACAAAGCGCGCGTTTGGAATGCTTGTAAGCAGAGGTAGTATCTGCTTGAAGACCTGACCATACCAACGAGTGTCAGAATCCGGCGGGAGTTCAGCAAGGAGTCTGCCTTCCTTCACATTCACGCGTAGGAAGCCGCTCGGCAGGGCAGCGATGCGAAGTCGGACCGCGAACAGCAACTCTTCCGCCTCCGGAGGGAGCGTACCGAACCTATCGCGCAGTTCATTGAAGACCAGATCCACCTCTCGTTGTTCATGGGCATTGTAAAGTCTCTTGTAGACGTCGTACCTATCCGTGTCGCCCGGTATGTACGCCTTCGGGAGCAAGGCATCTGCATCGAGTTCTACAGCGATGTCCTCGTTTGTGAAATCATCAGTAAGGGCCTTGGTGCCGGCAAAGAGTTGCGAGAATTCTTCGTGACGCAACTCTGTAACTGCTTCATCCAAAATCTTCTGATAGAGTTCAAAGCCCATGTCCATGATGAAACCACTCTGCTCGCCCCCTAACAAATTGCCGGCTCCACGAATCTCGAGATCGCGCATGGCAAGTTGGAATCCAGAACCGAGGTCCGTGTATTCTTCCAGGGCTTGAAGTCTGCGCAATGCAGTACGAGATAGTGTGTGTGGCGGTGGAATAAGGAGGAAACAGTAGGCTTGGGTATTCGAACGGCCAACTCGACCGCGCAATTGGTAGAGTTCTGCGAGACCGAAGTTGTCGGCATGCTCGATGATCATCGTATTGGCATTGGGTATGTCCAGGCCCGACTCGATAATCTTTGTAGCTATGAGCACGTCGAACTTGCGTTCGAGGAAACCCTCCATCACGTCTTCCAAATGATCGGATTCCATCTGGCCGTGTGCCATAGCAATCCGAAGGGTTGGCACGAGCATTTTGACCTTCATCATGAGCTTGTCCATGTCATTGATGCGGTCTGTAACGATAAATGCTTGTCCTCCACGTTCGAGTTCTCGCAACAGAGCTTCGCGCAGTACCTCATCGGTCCATTGCAGGATCTCTGTGCGAATTGGAAGCCTATTGCGAGGGGGCGTTTCGATAACTGATAGGTCTCGTGCGCCCATGAGCGAAAAGTTGAGCGTACGAGGGATAGGCGTTGCTGTAAGGGTGAGAGTATCAACCGACGAGCGGAGCTGACGGAGTTTCTCCTTTGCGGCAACACCAAATCGATGTTCTTCGTCGATAATCAGCAGGCCCAGATTCTTGAAGTCTACATCCTTACTCAACAATCTGTGTGTTCCGATCACAATATCCGCCTTCAAGGACTTGATGCGTTCGAGGATCTCCTTCTGTTCTTGTTTAGAACGAAATCGCGAGAGTACATCAATCGTTACCGGATACCTGTGCAGTCGGTCGCGGAAGGTCACACCATGTTGTTCAGCTAGAATAGTTGTAGGTACCAAGACCGCAACTTGACGTCCGGCCTGCGCAGCTTTGAACGCAGCTCTAACAGCCACTTCCGTCTTGCCGAATCCAACATCACCACAGACGAGTCGGTCCATTGGAGTAGCCTGTTCCATGTCGAACTTCACCTCTGATGTTGCTCGTGCTTGATCGGGCGTGTCTTCATACTGAAACGATGCCTCAAACTCCTTTTGCCATACAGTATCCGGAGCAAAAGCAAATCCAGGTTGCGACTTCCGTTGTGCATAGAGTTTGATTAGATCGCGGGCGATATCCTTGATCCGCTTCTTTGCCTTGGCCTTCTTGCGTTCCCACTCTGCTGAACCAAGCTTACTGAGCTTGGGTACGGCACCTTCTTCGCTGGCATATTTGGAGAGCTTGTGGACGTAGTTCAGATGGACGTAGAGGTTGTCACCACCATCAAAGACAAGCTTAACACATTCAACTGCCGACCCATTGATCGTGATTGTATCAAGACCATCAAACTTTCCGATGCCTTTGTCTGCATGTACTACATAGTCACCACGGTGAAGTTGTTGCAGATCACGGAGAGAAAACCCGCCTTCTTGTTTCTTCGTTCGGCGCTGTGCACGTTGTCTTCCAAACACTTGGTGTTCAGTGAGGCAGGCAATTCCGAGGTCTTCCCACAGGAAACCCTCGCTGAGGGCAATACTTACCCAACGCATACCATCGATGGTGCGGTGATAGATAGCCCCATCATCAGCGTTGTCTTGTTCTACTTGATCAGCTAGTGCGTCACAGAGCTCACGGATCCTTTTCACATTCTGATGACCGTCGGCTCCGAGCGTAACCGTCACACTCCGAGACTGTAGTTGCGATGCAGAACGCAGCAGCATTTCGATCGTAGCACCATAGGATGGTTGTGGCTGTGTACGTGCCGTGATTGCTGCTTCACCAAGCGGATTAATCCGTAGGGTAGGCCACTGCCACGTTGATGTGTCCACCGGAATATCGCCCCGATGAATCTCAGAGTCTAGTGCCTCCGGTCCATCGAGCACGAGAACACATTCACGAGGGATGTGATCCATGATGCCGCTTGTGAGCGTATCATCATCCTCGTGATAAACGCGACCCAAAAACGCAGCGTTTTGGTACTCTCTGATCGATCTCTGGGAAAGGGGCTCAAACTCTCGTATAGAGTCGATGGAATCTCCCCAAAATTCTATCCGCAAAGGATTATCCCATCCGCCCGGGAAGATGTCCACGATGCCACCGCGCACGGCGATCTCACCAGGCTTGGCTACGAAGTCTGTGCGTTCAAATCCTGAGAGGACCAGCCCCGTAACGAAGTTTTCAAACCCGGTCTCTTCACCGCGTGCGATCTCGATCCGAGCCGATGAAAGATCTGTGAGTGCAGGTAGTCGAAGTGCAAGTGCCGAGGCCGAGGCAACTACGACGAATCTCTCCCGCTCCCGAAGTCTGGTCAATGCGTCTACCTGTTCATGGTGGATCATGCCTCCGGCAGCCAACGCACTGTGTCGTATTGCACCATGGATACCGGCAACGAGGTCCGGGCCGATCAGCGCTGATAGGTCGTGAACAAAGTCATCCACGTCCTTGTCATCAGACGTAAGGACTACAAATGGCATGGAACCGAGCGACCACAATGCGCCAACCATTGCAGCCCGGGCGGATCCCGTGAGGGTCTTTACCGAGACGGAGACGGAACGAGATAACGATTCGGCTGCCTGCAGAACAGGCTCCGAACTTTTCAGGATCTCAAGAAGGGCGGAATAATCGGATCGTATCGAGTGCATGTGCTGGGGAACACTGAGTGGGGTTACGAAGTTACCCACTTCGTAGTTTTGCATTGTTCTACTGTGTGAAGATCATGTACCGCATCAAATATCTCCTCGGCTCCCTTATCGCTGTTTTCAGTCTGGTCTATTTCCTTTTTGGGATCGTAGGCTGGTACAGAGGCGATGCGGCAAACATCGACATCGTCACGTGCTTCATCTTTGGTTCGTTGCACATTGGTGGGGGAGGGTGGCTGTTGTTGAGCAGTCTGCGCGAGTACCGTAATGAACGTCAGCGCGTGGATGCCATCATGCGTCAACTCATCCGAAACAATGCCGGCCGAGTGGTTGTAACGGACCTTGCGCGATATGCAGAGATCCCTGAAGAGGATGCTCGTGAATACCTAGAACGCAGGTCACAAGAAGACGTTGTGTTCCTGATTGAAGGCCGCAATGGAAAGGACACGTTCTTCTTCGGTCAGCAATACTGGAATAACTAACGTCCACTATCTCTTGCGCATTGAATCCAAGTATTCCTGCATCATGCGCTGGCGCTCCATCCGCCGTTCGTATCGCTCACACATCCCGCCGTTGAGCACCATTACGATCAAAACTGCACCAAAAACAATTCCGAGCACGATCGGGATCCATGTGTTTCGAGGGGGCTTTTCCTTCATCGCTGCGTTTCCGGTGTGCGGAATGCAATAGCGCACCATTCAGTTTCTGCAAGATCTTCTACAATGGTGCATCCCAGCTCGAGGAACGGCGCTGCCACCTCGTCTTTGTCATACTTCAAAATGCCCGAAATCAGGATTATTCCTCCCGGGATCACAGACCTGACGAATGACGGTGCGAACGGGATCACGAGATGACGGTAGAGGTTTGCCGCCAATCCATTACACTGAGGAAGTGTTACATCCTGAAGTTCAGCCAACTCCAGGCGCACGATATCCTTAACATCATTACGTTCAACATTCTCCTGGCTATTGACAACTGACCACTCATTGTTATCAAAGGCGTAGACGTGTGTTGCGCCGAGTTTAGCAGCCAAGATCGCAAGCACGCCCGTACCGGTGCCTACATCCACCCACGTATCCTTGGGTTGCGCATACTTCTCCATGAGTGTACACATCATCCGGGTTGTTGCGTGATGTCCCGTACCAAACGACATTTTCGGAGTGATGACAAGTTTTAAGGGCAGGTCATATTCACTAGCTCGCCACTCGGGTACGATCACGATACGCTCGTTCACAACAACGGGATCAATACTTGCTTCCCATTCAGCATTCCAATTCTGATCCTCTTCGCTACCTAGTTTTTTGAGCGAAACACTAAGCCCCATTTCGAGCATTTCATTAACGATCGTTTCAGCGTAGGCCTCTTGCCAGTCGTTCTGTTCAAAATACACCGTGCATTCGTCTACTCCTTGCTCAACTCCCACTATGGGATAGCCAGACAGAACCCCGAGGGCGAGGTCCATTTGCTCTTCCGGGAGAGCGAGTGTGAGCATAACATATCGCTTGGCCATGACCATCCGTTGTAATTTTGTGGAGCGAAACTACGCCAGCAAGTTCATATCACATCGGAACGGCAGGAATTATCGTGACAAACACCGAACGAGCACGTGGGGTGAAACTTCTTGTGATGGATGTAGATGGAACATTGACCGATGGGGCGATGTACTACTCCGAAAGGGGAGAGGAACTCAAGAGGTTCAGTACCCGAGACGGAATGGGAATCACTCTCCTCCACAGGGCTGCAATCCAAACGGCGATCATCACCAGCGAACACTCGCCGATTGTTGTTCGCAGGGCAGAAAAGCTACGGATTCATGAGGTGATGCTGGGGTCAAAAGACAAGACCACAACATTGCTCGACATGGCTCGTCGTTTGAATCTTGTGCCAGAAGACATTGCGTATATTGGCGACGATGTAAATGATCTCCATGTGATGAAACTTTGCGGGCTTTCGGCCTGTCCGGCCGATGCAGTAGAGATCATTCGAGAGACTGCACATTTGGTTTGTCAAAGGTTGGGCGGCAATGGAGCCGTTCGCGAATTGGCAGAATTCATCCTTGTTGCTCAGGACAAGCCGATCACGCTTCCTGAACAATGGTAACGACAACGGAGGACATCATGCAAGACAACAATAGTTCATACACAAAAGGCTTACTCCTCGGTGCCGCAATTGGTGGTGCAGTAGGTGCAGCCCTTGCCTTGCTTTTTGCACCAAAGAGTGGCCGTGAACTTCGCAGAGACATTGCGGACAAGACCGAAGAAGTAGTGGACAAGGCACAACAGATGTTTAACAAGGCAACCGGCAGCGTTGAAGATGGTTTCGAAGACGTTGTGAATGAAGGCCGCCTTGCTGCAGAACGTATTGTGTCTTCTGCACGTCATCAGGCAGACAACCTCATGTCCAACGCAGAACAAGTTCTTCGCGACGCAAAGAACCGTGCTGTAAAGGTCAGTGATGCTGCCAAGGCAGGCACAGAAGCGTTCCGTTCCGAGATCCAATGATCAATGGATACAACACTCCTCATATTCGCCTGTAGCGCACTCGGTGCGGCAGCAGTATTGTGCATCGTTGTAGCCGTGGTCGCATTCCGAGCAGGGAAAAACATCGACCGTGTGACTGTTGTAGTTGAAGCGATGCAGAAGGACGTCCATCATCTCACATCCACTGCGCTGCCAATCATTGAAAAGGCCGGCAACTTCTTCGCTCAAGGTGAAGAAACGCTTGGAGTACTCAAGGCAGATCTTGCGAACCTTTCAAAGGGAACGCAGAACATCGCTGGAATCGCAGAGGATCTCCGAATCCTGGAGCAGAACATCGTGGCGCGCATCCGCCCGGGATTAGAAGATGCGGCGTCCCTCGTTAGCGGTATCACACGTGGGATCAAAACCTTTGCAAAGAAGTTAACCGAGCGCTGAGTTACCGTTTCTTTTTGCGGAGAGTGCTCTCCACATCCACGCCATATTTGGCTACTAGGGTCCGTACGTCCTGATACTCTGCATCAGTTGTGCGCGTAAACCCTTCAACACTTGCAATGGTCATCAGAGACGCCTTTCCTTGAGGCGTCTCTTGAAACTCCAGCAGAGCAGCAATCAAGCGGTCTGCTACAGATTGAGGGAGCCCCTTACGGATGACAACAGGATCATTGGGGATTTCCTCTGTAAGCGCTATCACCTTTACCACATCAAAGACATCCGGATGTTCCGTTGCAACCTTAGCACGCGCATCCAGACGTTCACCCGTGGCACTGTCCGGACGTGAGTAGAACACGGCACCTGCGTCTACATCTCCTTGGTAAACCTTGGTCACCACCTGATTGTGTCCATTGGCAAACACCTCTTGTTTGGGAACGATACCGCGCAAACGAAGCATTTCTTTTGGGTAGATGTACCCGGATGTGGACGATGGGTCTACATAGGCAATGGTTTTACCGTGCAGTTGATAGAGCGAATCTATCCCGCTGTTAGCCCGAACGATAAATTCGCCACGATAGGTGAGTTCTCCATACCTCCGAGCCACGCGCAGCACCGCTTGGGCACCGTATTTGGAGTGTGCTAAGAGATAGGAAAACGTGTTCATGATGGCCATGTCCGCCCGATCCGTCCCAAACGCCTCTACTACCGTGATGTAGTAGTTCGGCACGGCTACCTTGACGTGAAGTCCGGTCTTTTCAAAAAGATATTGGGCTAAAACATCGCCATCCTTGATAATGGCCTGGGCATCGGTCGATGGCGTCAACATCAGTCGAATCGGGTTCTTTTCGCTCCCCGGATCCATATTCTCAACGAGGAAGGGGCGTAGGGTGAACCAGCCCAGAACAGCAACAATGACCAAAAGATAGACTCGGGCGATACGCATGTGGATGACGCTTCTTCGCTTATACCGACGTGGTTCCGTAAATTCGTTGTCTACCAAGATACGACGCGAACTTTCCATCATTGAGGAACTCATGAACATTCACGAATATCAGGCGAAAGAACTGCTGCGACAGTACGGTGTGCCGGTTCTCCGCGGCAAGGCTGTGTTCTCAGCTGTTGACGCAGGGGCTGTAGCCTTTACCGACTTCGTTGCACAGGGAGTATCAGCCATCGTTGTCAAAGCACAGATCCATGCAGGCGGACGTGGAAAGGGGATCGTTCATGACCCTACATCGAACGCAGTGATCGAAGTAGATGGAAAGCCCCTTCGTGGAGTTACTGTGGTAACATCCGGAAACCTAGCAGACAGAGCATATCAAATCGCAGAAGGGCTCATCGGCAACAAGCTCGTTACGATCCAAACCGGTGAAGAAGGCAAGATCGTCCGACGGGTTCTGATCGAGGAAGGCTGTCGCATTGAACACGAATATTATTGCTCCATTCTTCTCGACCGTTCGGTAGGCAAGGACCTAATCATGGTCTCTACCGAAGGGGGCGTAGAGATTGAAACGGTTGCCGAGGAAACTCCGGAGAAACTCATTAAGATCCATGTTGATCCTACGGCCGGATTCATGCCGTTTCAAGCACGTGAACTTGCTTTCGGGCTTGGACTTAGCGGCGCTTCCTTTAAGAGTTTTGTCAGCTTCATCACAAAGCTCTACAAGGCTTATCAGGAGATGGATTGCAGCATGATGGAGATCAATCCGCTGGTAACAACACCGGAAGGCGACTTCATTGCATTGGATGCCAAGGTCGGCTTCGACGACAATGCCGAGTACCGTCACCCAGAATGGGCTGCACTGCGTGATATCGAAGAGGAAGATCCACTAGAAGTAGAAGCCGGTAAACACAGCCTGAACTATATCAAACTCGACGGTAATGTTGGCTGTATGGTCAACGGAGCCGGTCTAGCCATGGGCACTATGGACATCATCCAGCTTGCTGGCGGACGTCCGGCGAACTTCCTGGACGTGGGTGGTGGGGCCAACGTAGAGCGCATCTCCAACGCCTTTCGCATCATGATGAGCGACCCGCATGTTGAGGCTGTTCTGATCAACATCTTTGGAGGTATTGTTCGCTGCGATCGAGTAGCAAATGGCATCCTCGAAGCACTGAAGATCGTGGAGGTTACGGTACCAGTGATCGTACGTCTCGACGGCACAAACGCAGAAGAAGCACGTGAAATCCTGCGCAAATCTGGACTGAACTTCCTCGTAGCAGCCACTTTACAAGAAGCTGCAGAGAAAGTAACTGAAGCCCTTACAGGCAATACAGTTACCGCCTAAGCACAATCGAATAAGGGGTCGAAAGACCCCTTTCTAATTGAAGTATAATCTGCATTATGTAAACTAAACGGAACAGTGATCTTCCCTGTTCTACTGAAGGCTCTGAAGCATGAAGAACCAACGACTATTCGACACAACCACCATGGTCACCATTGCGTTGGTTGCACTTACGCGTCTCATTCCACATTGGCCGAATTTCACACCTGTGGTAGCTGTTGCACTCATGGGCGGTGCGATGTTTTCTGACCGGCTTCGTTCGCTCGTTGTACCCATTGCTGCAATGATCCTGAGCGATCTGGCCCTTGGCTTCATCATGGGTTCAGAATATGCACTTCATAGCGCGCAACCGTGGGTCTACGGCTCTGTTATCGGCATCAGCCTCCTTGGTCACGCATTACGCGGTTGGCGCCCCTCAGCACTCGTTGTTGGTGGAGGAACCATTTCTGCCATAGCCTTCTTCCTCGTCACCAACTTCGCCGTATGGCTGGGCGGTGGTATGTATCCGATGTCGGCAGAAGGTCTCATTGCCTGCTATGCTGCCGGACTAGCCTTTTATCGCGATGGAGGCAACTTCCTCCTCAATGGCCTAGTCTCCACGGTACTATTCTCTGCTGTGATCGCAATGGTTCCGAGCGCTATACGCGCAACAGTGTCCAATAGCGCTAAGGCATAACTCATTCAGTACAAGGTCACATCATGAAATCATTGCTCACCCTCGCATGCCTCTCCTTGCTTGTTCTTGTGAGCAATCCAGTATGTGCCCAAGACACTGAGACTAAGCCCCCACCTACTGCCCACTCCTCTTTTGGTATGAAGGCACATTACGGTGCTGCTATTGTCACAACGGAAGGCATGGGATCTGGCGTTGAATCCGAAACCGGTGCTGCATGGTCTCTTGGTGTTTTTTGGACCTATTCCTCTGGTGGTCTTATCTCCTTCGCCGTGCAGCCAGAGCTCATGTATGTTTCAGAGACCGGTACACTCAATTACAGCGGTATTGCAGGATCTACGATCAAGGCAGAGAGCATTCGCCTTCCCATTTTACTGAAGATGGAGCTTTTCAACCGAGCGCTGATTCAACCATCGGTCTATGCCGGACCATCGTTTGGTTACGTTGTTAACGGCACCAGTACTGTTGGTACAATTACGTCGGACATCGATGGGCTCAACACCTTCCAAGTTGGGCTTGCTATGGGTGTAGATGTAACGGTCCTCAACTTCTTTGTTGTGGACTTCCGTTACAACCTTGGACTAACGGATCTGGCAGAACAATCCTTCAACGGCTACACAGCCTCCATGAAGATGAGCTCCTTCCGCATCGGACTTGGATTGCGATTCTGAACCTCGAAGAAATGACAAAATGACGTAGTGACCATATGACTGACAAGGTCATTTCGTCACTATGTCACTGCGTCATTACGAGCAAAGCGAGTAGGGTCATTTCATCCGAGGTCCCTCGTCGCTCCGCTCCTCGGGATGACGCTGCTACTGCCCTCTATCACACAAGGAAACGCGAGCACTAACCAAGATGGTACTCGCGTTTCTCATTGACATCTATCTAATGCGAAGTGTCATCCCGAGAATGGAAGGGGCACGGCATGGAGTGCTTTTCGCGGAATCTCCATCTAGAATGATGCTAACGCATTCTCCGAAACACATTGCTAGGTCTGGTGAAATTCAAATACCGCTTGACAACTCCGGCTGTATCTACAACAACATATATGCAAGTCTCGCTTGTTTGGCTCCCCAAAACACCAAGATCACTGATGATGTACTCGACCGACCCATCAGCTAGTCTTCGAACCGATTCGCATTCTAGACGTCTTCCGCTATTGTAACTCAGAGGGTCCTTGATTCTGAAATTAGAGGTGAGCCGATGTAGTGTGTCGGGTAGAGAAGCCAACAATAG
The DNA here is from genome assembly GCA_937870915.1 of uncultured Ignavibacteria bacterium. Taxonomy (GTDB): domain Bacteria; phylum Bacteroidota; class Ignavibacteria; order Kapaibacteriales; family Kapaibacteriaceae; genus UBA10438. The sequence continues at coordinate 49,321 of CALMZQ010000183.1, read as the reverse complement.
TGTTCGGCCCGTGTTTAAATGACGATAGTGCCAACCTTCTACCAATTTCTCTTTATTGCGCGAGGGCATGTAGGAGGCCATGGAGGAATCGTACCAATTGAATCTGCCGACAACCTCAATTCCTGAATGGCCTCTGTATTTAAGATTCTGGTGAGTGTATACTACAAGTTCTCCACTGGGTAACGACACTACAGTCGAATCTTCATTTAGCAACCCAGTCGTAAACACCACGGCAGGCGTACTGTTGTTGGGGCGAACGAATTGAATCGTGTCTGTTCTCCATTCCCGCCGAAAACGCGTATTAGAACGTGAAGATGAATACCAGCGGATTGCATATTTATCAAGTCCTATTGGAAACACGTAGTACGGATAGAATGCATCATAGTAGTCTACTTCGTATGGAACAGGTACTCGAATCAGGGTGTCGATTTTCGTAATTGAGTTACAACTTGATCGTACTACGTGGAAGAATGTCCCTTCGCTGTTGTAATCATCGGCTTCAAGTACTGTCAATCCACTTTCCTCATTGATTTCATAGGCTAGATAATAGTATCCACGTACGGTGACTCTCAAGGCATTACGATGATCAAAAGCAGGCCTCCCTGAAGAATCTGACACCAGTTTCCATTTGCACTCAGAATCAGAATCGACAGCACATCTGATTTCGGCATGGGACGCACATGTACATGAAATCAACAATATCAACATTGCAAACAACGAAACAACATGATCGCATGTTGCGGTAAACAGACATTTTGATCTATGAAACATCATTTGTGCATAGTCCCCGGTCAGATTCTTTGGCAGCTCCCGTATCTCGGACATATTTGAGTCAAGTTAATCAATGGATACATCTCACTGTCTGTACCATGCCTTGCAAATTCTGCATCTGTCACCACATTGTGGAACTCACCCTCTTCTCTCGAACTCGACTTCAAAGCGAGCATCATTTTCTATGATGCTCGAATCTTTCATTATGTTATGTCCTGTTTTTGGCTTGTCCCCTTCTTGGCTCATCCCCCGTCCCCTTCTCATCCTGAGAAGGGGTGCCGGTTCGTACTTGATGAATATGAGTCTGATTTACTGAGTGCTCTAAAAGAGTGACTTCTTATCGTAATCGCCGCGAGGGATTGGCAAGCGATTCGTAAGTAGTGTCACGGAGGACGATGCCAACCGAGTCGAGCACGATATGGTGATATCTGAATAAAGAAGGATTGAATCCTTCGTAGGTGCCAAGCTCGTCTATAACATACTCTACCGTTCCATCGGGGTTCCTGCGAACCATACCTCTCATGTGCTGCTTAGGCCAAGTGCCTGTAGCCTTATAGTAACGTATCAGACTGTCCGTGCCAATCTTTTTGGTGTATCTCATAAGGCTATCAGCTGGTTTGGGCAATATTCGATGTACGCCGGTGCGAGGATGTTCGTAATGGAACTCATCTTCGGTTGGTCCATTAGTTCGCGCTGCGTTCAACCAAACGACGGAGGTATCCGCCCAATTGATCCAATCGCACACGAGACCGCTGGAGCTGGCCACACAACAACCGAATGGATCGCATCTCTCTTTTGTAAAACTACAACGTAGGGAGTTGCCGACAGTATATGTCAGCACACGGTTGCGTCCTTTAGTGTACGGTGAATACTCAAGTGTATCGGCTCGTTGCTCGCCTCCAACATGCCAAATGACAAGCACTTTGAACATCGAAACAGGTCTCACGCACGCTGGGACATACGTCGCATTAACTGACATCGACGTCTCCGTTCCTGGAAGATCCCAGACCACAATGGTAGTGTCATAGATTCCACCAGTTTGATGGTTACCAATAGTTATTCGCACTTTCGGCATCGCACTTTGCGAGTGATCGGGCTTTAACACGACCAGATCATGTTCATCGATCCAGTACACGCCATAAAATGAATCGCCAAGTCTAATCGAATCGCGTCCACACCTCGTAAACAGCATGGACCTGCCACCGCCAGGCGTCTCCCGCCATCTACACGGGCTCGATGTATTGACATTTTCGGAACGGATGTTCCGCAAGCACGATGCCAGGATCAGGCCGCTCATGACAATGCAAAACGCATGCAAAGCGAGATGGTGTTTTCCGATATGAGGATCGAGACCCAATGCAACTCCCTTTATGACTATCGATTTGGCATCAACGGATTCGACTTCGTCAAGCCCGCCCCCGCATGTTCGAACAGGCACTCGTATTTCTGCTGCAACATTACTACCCATGATCTCAATCATGTGTAATCAATCCACATGTTGCGACAAGAACGGTCTATATGAACCGAAATCTACAATCCAGTAAGGAGTATTATCTCGAGATGTGAAGGGGCACGGCAAATGTCACTACATCACTTGGTCATTACGAGCGAAGCGAGCGAGGTCATTTCGTCACTCCGTCATTTCGTAGCTTCTTCAGATCTGCCTTCATCTGCTCCCACGCGGGTTTACCCTGTGGTGAGAAGCCGTCCTTGCCTTCGTTGTTCTTGCGTGGGTCGGTGAACACCTTCCACCAGAAGATTCCGCCGTACCAGTCTTGATGGTAACAGGCTTGGGCGAGCGACGCGTAAGCTAATCGTTGGTGTTCGTTGTTGACCTTGCGCGGACGGTGCTCGGGCCACTCCCACGGCTTGTCATAGGCACGCTCAACACTGCGGAAGCCGGCTTCGGTGAGGATCACCTTGCGATGGTGCTTCTTCGAAAGGGCACGCATTCTGTCTACAACCTGACGCCATCCGTTGCCAAGATCGTTGTCGGTTGGGTGATCGTCTCGGCTGAGTGTTGGATAGATGTTCACTCCAACAACATCGAGGTCTTTCCAGAAGGTGATCGACTCTGCTTCATCTAGTCCATGGGATGCATACGTGAGATTGCCCGGGAAGATGGTGCGTATTGTGTCAATGAGTGTCTTCCATTGCTCTGCATAGACCGACATATGGGGCAACTCTAATCCGATACACAAGAGCTCGGCTCCCCCATCACGAGCATATTCAGCACACTGTATCATCCACGTTGTGTAAGAACGGAACCATGCGTCACGTTGCGTGGAATCGTCAAATCGTATATCGCCGGTCCATCGCTTCTTTGTCCAGAAATCCATCGACCATAGATAAGGCTTGATCATCACCTTCAATCCATGCGCACGTGCATTCCGAATGCCTGCCGGATAATCACGCCTCGACCATTGGGTCCAACCGATGTCTGTATCGAACGTGCTATCTATGAACCCACATGGTGTTATGGCTACCCACTCTATCCCCGCTCCACGCAATGAATCATAGAGTCTCGCTGCATCGTCGGATGTATAGTCAGGAAAATCATCGGCAACAGTAGCCCCCTGCAATGGAAACGATAAGGACGGACGATTGCTCATTGCCACAGGTGCATCACTCCCCCGCACATCACGTGTACAGGAAATGATGAAGGGGGCTAGGCAGATCATTCCAAGCCAAAGGAACCGGAACTTCAAAGTGTGCCGACGCCTGTAACGGTGGTGTACTTGATCACGTGTTTCTTCTCGGGGTGTTGACGTTGGAACTCGTAGTTCAAGGCAACGGCGGCTTCGTGGAATCCGCAGAGAATGAGCTTGAGTTTATTGGGATATTCAGAGATATCACCAACGGCATAGATCCCTTCAACACTTGTCTGGAAGGTCAAGGGGTCCACGGTTACAGCGTGTTTATCCAGTGCAAGACCCCAATTGGCAATCGGACCGAGCTTTGGTGAAAGTCCGAAGAGTGGGATGAAGTGATCAACGTTGATGTCTCTCGATGCTCCATCATTATCGGTGATGGTTACGTGGTGCAAAGCCCCTTCTCCATGGAGTCCGGTCACTTGCGCATCAGTGATGAGCGTGATCTTCCCTGCCTCGGCCAAGGCATGTGCCTTTGCAACGGAATCGGGTGCTGCGCGGAACTGTGCGCTGCGGTGGATCATCGTTACCTCGCTTGCAATATCGGCCAGGACGATGGTCCAATCCAATGCTGAGTCTCCCCCACCACCAATGATCACTCGTTTGCCACGATAGAATTCTGGATCCTTGATGATGTACTCCACGCCGTTGTCTTCGTATGCCGACAGACCTTCTATCATTGGCTTGCGTGGTTCAAAACAACCAAGTCCACCAGCGAGAAACACGGTCCTGCCCGTGATTACCGTTCCGCGCGATGTGGTAAGTCTGAATGTTCCGTCCTCAAGCTTTTCCAATTGCTCTGCACGTTCACCCAATGTGAACTGTGGATGGAAAGGGGCTCCCTGCTTCACAAGATTTTCCACAAGTTCACCGGCAAGAACCGATGGAAAACCCGGAATGTCGTAGATGGGCTTCTTGGGATAGATCTCAGTGCATTGTCCGCCTGGTGTTGGGAGATAGTCAACGAGGTGACATTTCCATTTCAACAACCCTGCTTCAAAGACTGTGAAAAGGCCACATGGGCCTGCGCCGATGACGATGACGTCTGTTGAGAAGTGATTCATGTTAGAGTGTTAGAGTGCTAGATTGCTAGAGTGCTAGATTGGGAGAGTGTTAGACGGCTGATGAGTTTGAAGAGAGGGAGCGGAAGGTGATGCCGTGGCGGGATTCAATGAGCCAGCAGATGGCACCAACAACAAATGCAAGGCCATAGTTCACCACCCAGGCGAGCATACCAAAGGCGAGGCCTTCGGTTGGTGTAGCGCCGGCAAGGACAACAAGGGCGGTTTGTGCGAATGACTGGTAGACGCCGAGTGCTCCGGGAGTTGGTGCAATGGTTACACCTACGGAGATAATCACAAGCATGATGGCAGCATCCACCATGGTGATGGTGTGTGCAGATGGAAACGGCAGGGACATTGTGATGATCCACAACGGTAATGCGTAGAGAATCCAGATGATCACCGTCTCAATTACCAACCGTGCATAAAGTCGGGGTTGACCAATGATGCTCATACCTTCGCGAACGGTTGTAAGGATCTTCTCGAGCTTCGATGCAAGGCCTACAAACATCGGACGGACGACCCGGTGAACAATAGCAACTCCGAGTGGTGTAAATACGATAAGCGCGAGTACAACCACCAAGAGACCGATGGGCAATGCCAGACGTGTGGCAACCATTTGCGGAGTGAATCCCGGTAGGATCTCTGAGAATCGCGAAGGAGCAGCGACCATCACAAAGGTTATTGCAAGCAAGAGGGTCAACACGTCAATAACGCGTTCTATAAGGACACTGCTCATGGCTGTAGCTACGGGCATTGCTTCACGTTTGGCAAACACCCACGGCCGAATAAGCTCTCCCGATCGTGGTACGATGGTATTGGCTGCATAGCCGATCATGACGGAGTTGAAAGCCGTAGACAGATGCGTTGTATGCGTAGTTGGACGAAGGAGAGTGCGCCAACGAATGGCACGCATCAGATGCGAACCAAGCACAAGGGGTATACACGAAGCCGCAATGAAGAGGTTAGAATGTATGAGGATGTTTACCATTGCCTGGAGATCGACCCCACGCATCATAAACCACACCGCTACAAGCAGGATTGTGGCACCGATCAGTATCCGGATGACTGACCGCACATTCATCGCGTAGCCTTCGTTGCTCGCTTTCGAGCAGGCACCACACCAACGTCCTGGAAGAACGCGGCCAGTGCAACGCCGGTATGGGATTCAGGGTCGCCGGAAATGGAACGCGGAGTCCCAGTTGCAACAACCTTGCCTCCACGAATTCCGCCCTCCGGGCCCATATCGATGATCCAGTCAGCAGCAGCCATCACATGTACGTTGTGCTCGATTACGAGCAACGTATGCCCCTTCTCAACGAGTCTGTCAAAGGCAGCTATGAGAGCCGAGACATCGTGGACATGAAGTCCGGTTGTTGGCTCATCGAAGATGAACAACATCTTCCCTTCGTTCTGCGTATCGAGGTGCGTAGCAAGTTTTATCCGTTGCGCTTCTCCACCACTCAGGTGCGTAGATGGTTGCCCGAGCCGAATGTAACCGAGTCCAACGTCACGAAGAATACCAAGCTTGGAGACGATACGCGGATATCCGCTGAACAACTCCATGGCTTCTACAACGGTCATTCCCAATACATCAATGATCGACTTGCCTTTGTACAAGATGTGTTGAGCGTCTCTTTTGTATCTCGTGCCGTTGCAGGCCTCACATGGAAGTTCAATGTCGGGTAGGAACTGCATCTCAATCGTGACCGTGCCTGCCCCCTCACATACGTCACAGCGACCACCGGAGACGTTGAAGGAGAAATGTCCGGCCTTCCAACCAAGTTGTTTAGCTACTTGCGTGGCAGCAAAGACATCACGTACACTGTCAAAGATCTTGGTGTAGGTGGCTGGAGTTGACCGACTGGATCTTCCGATCGGAGTTTGATCGATCATCTCTACGCCGGTGATGTTCTCCAATCCCTCCATGCGCTCGCAGTGGCCAACTTCGCCCGAATACCCGCCAAGCATACGCTGGATACCAGCATAGATCACGTCGTGGACAAGAGAACTCTTGCCCGATCCACTAACGCCGGTAACAACAGTGAATGTGCCCAACGGTATCGAGACATCATCACCTTGCAGGTTATGATGAAGGGGCTTCTTGATAACGAGAGAAGAGCCGGTCCCCTTTCGATATGCCGTCTTCACACTGACGTGTTTACGACCGGTGAGGTAGTCCGCAGTAAGAGACGTTCCGCTCTCGATCATCTCCGGCAACGATCCGCTGTAGACAACGTGTCCGCCATTCTCGCCGGCTAAGGGACCGATGTCTATCACGTGGTCGGCAGTTCGGATCACGTCTAAATCGTGTTCTACGATCACTACCGAGTTACCAAGACCGCGTAGTTTTCTGAGGATACTGAGCAGACGTTCAGTATCTCGCGGGTGCAGGCCAATACTTGGCTCATCGAGGACATATAATGTACCAACAAGAGCTGAGCCTAGTGACGTTGCGAGATTGATGCGCTGGGACTCGCCCCCTGACAACGTATGAGACAAGCGATCGAGTGAGAGATAATCGAGACCTATCTCACACAATAAATGAAGTCTGCGCCGGATCTCGACTAATATCTGACCAACGATGGCATCTTCGTGTGGAGTTAGTGTGAGCGCATCGAAATGATCACGTGCTTCGTGCAGTGTGAGGGCTACGATGTGGGGGATGTTCTTGCCATGGACAAAGACTTGTCGGGCGGCAGTGCGGAGACGCGACCCTTGACACTTCTGACAGGTTGTATACCCACGGTACCTACTCAACATCACACGGTAATGAGTTTTGTACGACTTCTCTTCTAACATTCGGAAGAATCCATCTACACCGATGTACTTCCCAAACCCGGTCATTACCGCAGACACCTGGTCTGGTGTGAGCATAAAGAACGGTTTGTCCAATGGAATGTCTTCGAGGGTTGCGTCTGAAATCAACGCTTTGAGATGGCTGCCAAAGGTTTCACCACGGAATGGATGCAATGCGCCTCGGCGCAGCGTCAGACTTTTATCTGGCACTACGAGGTTCATATCAACGCCAACGCTACGCCCAAAGCCTTGACACGTTGGGCACGCACCGAACGGACTATTGAACGAAAAGAGTCGAGGCTCCGGTTCGATGTATTGTGTTTTTGTACGTGCACTCTCAAACAGCGATGAGAAGAACATGTCTTCGCCGGTGCCGATGTTGCGCACAACAACTCTACCACTACCAGCATCAAATGCCTGTTCAATTGAGTCCGTGAATCGAGTTGTGCTTTCTTCATCGTGGCGGACAACAACACGGTCCACAAGGACATAAACCGGCGTTCCGTCTGTTGGCAAATCCACAAGCTCTGCTACTTCTACAAACTCTGTGGAATCTCCGATCACAACTCGTGTGAAGCCCTTTGCAGAAAGGCCCTCGCGAACAATACCAACAATGGCATGTTCGGCAGACAGTTCGTACATGATATAGAACCGAGTGCCCTCCGGACAGCGAAGCACCTCATCGGTAACGGATTGAGCACTGTCCTTCTTGACAACTTCGCCCGTATCCTTATCGATTACGATGCCGATACGTCCGTAAAGAAGTCGGAGATGATCGTAGATCTCTGTGGTTGTGCCAACGGTTGACCGTGGATTTTTCGCAAACGCCTGCTGCTCGATGGCAACAGCCGGAGGGAGTCCGCTGATGCTGTCAACGTCGGGCTTGTTCATACGATCCAAGAACTGCCGTGCATAGGCACTCAGCGATTCTACGAACCTTCGTTGACCTTCCGCATAGAGCGTATCAAACGCAAGGGATGACTTCCCAGAGCCGGAAAGCCCCGTGATCACCGTGAGGGCATTACGAGGAATGTCCACATCAATGTTCTTGAGATTGTTAACCCGAGCGCCTCGGATTGAGATCAGGCGTCTGGGTTTCGGCGTGGATTTTGGGTCCACAAGGGATGATTCCGGGGACAGAGGGGGCTCCACAGGGTCTATCAGTGAGGTGAGCCACAAAAATAGGCCGAAAAGCCAACCCAAGGTATTGCTGGCACGGTACTTGCTTTACATAGGAAAGATTCCGTATTTTTAAAGTCTGATAAAAACGAACCTCAATTGGAGTTCCCTCATGGCTCGTCGCTGTGAACTGACTGGTGTCGGCGTCATGTACGGCAACAATGTGTCTCATGCTAACAACAAGACACGTCGCCGTTTCATGCCAAACATTCAAAAGAAGCGTATCTGGGTACCTGAAGAAGGTCGCTGGGTAACGGTGAAGATCACGGCAAGTGCTTTGAAGACACTTGACAAGATCGGCTACACCGCCATGAAGAAGCGCGCTGCGAAGTAATCGAATGCCACATTTGTGGCATTTCAATAACGTTCCTTCGTAAAGAAGGCCGCACCGCGGCCTTTTTTCGTTCTCTGTCTGCCATAAAACCACCCCGTGGTTCGTCTCCTATCCGGATGAACAGACTGGCCCTCAGAACCTTCGCATATCTTCCATTATTGGTCCTCACTCTAACGGTGAGTATGACCCATGTTGCGCCATGTAGTGGTCAACAAGATGATGTTGCTCTGCGCATGCGCAAGGCTCGAGAGTTTTTCATCAACGGCACTACGTTGCAGATCCAAGGCAACCGCCACGCCGAAGCCATTCTGGAGTTCCAGCAGGCATTACGTTACGATAGCTCATCAGCAACCCTAGCGGCGATCTCTAGGAGCTACCTCGAGCTACGCAAGCTAGATATGGCAAGCGAGTACGCAGAGGCAGCCATAGAGCGCGATTCCCTCTCTCGAGATACCTGGGAACTCATCGCAGAGATTGAAGTATTACGTGGACAGTATGATGCGGGTATCGCCGCCTATGAGCGGATACTTAACCTCAATCCGAGTCGACGACAACTCTACACACTTGGCCGACTCTACGAGCCTCGAAACGCAGCCAAGGCCATTGAGGTCTTTGAGCGATTATGTGCAATGGAGCCCGATGAAACCGTCTTTCTGCGACTGGCAGATCTGTATGAACGTCGGCGCGACGTAAAGGGTGTTTTACGTTCGTTAGAGCGTGCTCGCAAGCTCGACCCCTTTGACCCGCAGATCGCTGCCCGCACATGCGAGATCTACGTGCACGAGGCAATGTTTCCCGAGCTTCGTGTACTCCTTGCATCTTGGCGCGGGCGGGACCTCGACCTTGATCGTAGTGCGCGAGTATGGGGTGTTACGCTCTCCAGCATCCTGGAAGACAGCCTCGTATTGGGCATGTACCGCGAAGAAATTGCAATGATCCTCGACGATGCAAAGGAGTCGTTCTCCCAAGTTTGGCCCGTAATGGCCTTGGCGGGAACGGTTTCCATGCGCATTGAAGACACCACCCGCGCAGCATCGTTCTTTGATCTTACGATCAAGAGTCCGGAGTCGCAACCTGAATCCTATCTCGAAATCTCCCGCATCTACCTTATTAACGGGTATCCAACTACTGCGGAACGTTATCTCTTCCTAGGCCGGAATCGGTTCTCAACTGACGCTCGTTTTCCCTTCCTCCTCGGTGGTGCGTCTATCGATATGGGCAAGGACGATCAGGCAATGGGTTACTACCGCGAATCGCTTGCCATGGACCCTACGATCGTTGATGCCTGGGTTCAATTAGGTTTGCTTTATGATCAGAAGGGGCTTCTCGACAGCTCAGACGAATGTTACGAGCGCGCTCTGAAGATCGACGCCGACCATGCATTAGCCAACAACAACTATGGGTATTCGTTAGCAGGGCGCGGTGTGAAGCTCGATAAGGCACGTGCGATGTCGTGGAAGGCTGTTCAGTCCGAACCAACAAATGCGGCCTATCTGGACACGTATGCTTGGATCCTTCACAAGTCGGGAGATGATGATCGAGCTCGGACCTTCATCGAACGAGCAATCAGTGTTGGTGGTAATGCTACCCATTATGAACATTATGGTGACATCCTCGAAGCACTTGACGATCTTAGCGGTGCAATACGCGCATGGCAGAACTCTCTTCTGCGCGATCCACAACGATCGTCTGTTCAAATGAAGATCGATAAGTACCGATAACACTCAGAAAAGAACGTCATGGAAACACCTACAAGCACTGATCCCAACGACTACGAGATACTCATCCGCCGACGCGGTGAATCCGACTACGCATCATATTGCCCGCAGCTTACACGCATGATCAAGGGGCAGGCTCATGAAGAAGTTGAAGAAGCAATGAAGAAGATCGTCCTAGATCATATCGCATCTCTTCAACAGTCAACGCCAACAAGCTGATCATGAATAGCGTCTACCTCACTGCGCTTCGCTGGGAGTCGCGTTTGGTGATCGCCTTCATCAGTATCGGTAGCATCTCTCTCTTGATCGCGGCCCTGATAGGTCGCGAGGTGATATGGATTGTTACCGCCTGCCTCGTCATCCTTGGCACGGTTCTCGCATTTTGGCTTCGTCGCACAATTCGCGAAGACTACTTGCACATCAGCGGGTACATGGTCATGTTCTATGCTCTTCCTCCATTCTCGATCTCTGTGATCTTTGCCGGAATGATCCAGACGTGGATGCACCGAGTAGGATTTGGAACAACCATGCGTGTGGCCGTTGTCACAACCCTCGCGACAATCATTTCTTCGGCTCTTCTCGGCTTCGATCCACAGGCTTCGGCTATCGTATGCACCCTAGCCATTTCCACATCTCTCCTTCGAGAGTACCGTCCATCAGGTGAATACCTAGCGCCTGTAGGTATCGCCACCGTTATTCAGATGATTCTCCAATGGTGATTCCCGCGCTGAATATCTGGTGGGTACGGATTGTAGCAATGATCGTTGTTGTGCTCGCCCCTTCCCTGTTCCTTGGCTTGGTTGTAACCGGTGAAGAGGCTGTAATGCAAATTCAGTCCATGGTCTATGGACTGTGTGTTGTTGCCATGATATCGTTTGAAGTTCTCAGACCGAATGGACGAGCAATGGCATCGGGGATCGTTCCAACGAAAGTAAGTGGGAAGCTTGCCGGCATCGGAATAGTATGGGCCGTTGTATCCGTAGGCGTCATTGCTGTCGTGGCACTACTCCTCGGTGGAACAATCTCATCAGTTACTACTGCTCTCGAATCCACAGCAATATCCACGGTGATCCTTTTTGCCATTGGCGAAGAGGTACTCTTCCGCGGGACCATCTTTAGGGCTCTGGAGGAGAGATTCAGTGCTACAACAGCGGTCTTGGCAACAAGCCTCCCGTTTGCACTTGTACACTTGACCAATCCCGGTTCTTCATGGATCAGCGCTGTTAATGTCTTCCTTGCCGGAGTTGCCCTTGGAACAAGTGTGGCACTCACACGCTCCTTGTGGATGGCCATCGGATTCCATGTGATTTGGAATTTGATGATCGCTGCCCTTTTTGGCTTCGTAAGTGGGATGGATCTGCCGATCGATGCCTACGTTCTGAACACGAGTGGTATAGCACCTTCTCTTCGCTGGATGATCGATGGACCATTCGGTGTGGAGGACGGCCTCCTTACATCGGCCTTGTTGATTGTGGCAATTCTGGGGATGCGAAAGCTCCGACTTTATGACCCCTATGTACAGGCCGCTCGATTCAAGCAGAAGCTTTCAATCACACGGTAATGTCCTTGTGAACGTCGCACCATGAATATGATTCGCTTAGTACTCCTCGTTGTTGTCCTCGTTGCAACTACAACTGCCGCCCATGCACAATGGGTGCTGATAAAGTCCGATGGTGATTCCATCCTGCGTCGTGGGATAGATCACATCTATAATGTTGAATTCGATCAGGCTCACGAGGACTTCAAGCAAGTGATCTCAATGTATCCAACCCACCCGGCCGGGTATTTTTTGGATGCAATGGTTGAATGGTGGCGCATCAATCTTGACCGACGGAATTCATCCGCAGATCAGTCGTTCTTGAAGAAGATCGATAAGGTGCTCTTGGTTTGTGACCAGATGCTTGATTCAACCCCTCATAACATTACGGCGTTGTTCTTCAAGGGTGGTTCGCTTGGATTTAGGGGGCGATATCATGCCATGCGCGAAAACATGTTCAGTGCCGCAGATGATGGCAGGCTGGCTTTAGACATCTTGCAGGAGTGTCAGAAAGTTGCACCGGGTAATCACGACATCATGTTGGGAACGGGGCTCTACAACTACTTTGCTGTAGCCCTTCCGGAGAAATATCCTGCGTTGACAACTGTGATGGTCTTTCTTCCTCGCGGAGACAAATCGCTCGGACTTGCGCAATTGAAAGCTGCCGCTCGTAAGGCAAAGTATGCTGCAAATGAGGCCAAGGTTGTGCTTATACAGGCATATTTCGATTTTGAGAAGAATCCACTCGCTGCAATGGAGTTTGCAACTGATCTGCATAAACAATATCCCATGAACCCGGCATTCCAAAGAGCCTATGGACGTTGTCTTGTATCTCTCGGTCCGTTGGACTCTATGGAAGCATGTTGGCGAAGTGTCCTCGTCCGCTATATGGAAAAGAAGACGGGGTATGATAAGCTCGCCGCTCGGGAGGCACTGTATTATATCGGTGTAGCCCGGATGATGAATCGAGATCATGAGATGGCCTTGAAGTACCTCTATAAGTGCGATGAAGCTTGCAGGGTACTCGATGAAGACCCATCCGGATACATGGTGAAGGCCAATCTTAAGGTTGGTCAGATCTATGATCTCCAAGGAAAGCGCGATCTTGCCATCAAGCAGTATAAGAAGGTTCTCGATTGGGATGACAGTGGTGGTAGCCACGCAGAAGCCCAGAGATACATCCAGAACCCTTACAGATAATTATCTCCACTGGGGAACAATACATCGACTGACTGACTCCACAGGGCTATCGCTACGTGTTTGTTCATTCAGTCTAGGTCCATTATGCGCACATTTCGTGTAGCAATTTCGATGCTCCTGTTGTGCCTTTCAACCCAGATACTCCCACAACAAGCATTTGCACAAAGTCAAGCCGGCCGTGCCGGTTTCGGTTTTAATGCTGGTGGAGCAAAAAGTTTTGGAGAGTTTTCAGATAACTCGTGGTGGCTTGCCGGAGACATCTTCTTCCGCTACAACGCACTGAGCTGGCTCTCTTTCCAAGCACAATTTGGATATGCGAATCCCCGCTTCCGAGTTGATGCAGATAACGCAACAGCAAAGTACACGGACTATTTCGGAGTAAACGCCGATGGTTCGCCAAAGATCCCCGGAGATCGGTTTCCCAATGGGACACTGATATCCGACGACTCTGAAGAGAGACGCAATAACACGCGGATATTCTCCTATGAATTGATTGCCGCGATCAACATCCTGCCTGGTGAAAAATTCAATCCGTTCATCTTTGGTGGTATCGGCCTTATGTCATTCCAAGTTCGTCCGGGACTTTCCGGCGGCGCTGGACTTGGAATCGATGCTAACGGCGATGCAACCGTTGGTATCCTGCCGGGTCAAGCATCCGGATTGTACGAAACACAAGGCATGAATGGCGGACTTGTATTCCCTGTTGGTGCCGGTTTCGAGATGTACATGACGGATAATCTCGTCTTCAATGCACGCGCAACGTTTCGGTTCACGTCCACTCCGTTCCTGGACGACTATCAGCCCGGGAGTATGAAGGTCTTTGATCCGATCACGAATCAATACTCCTCACAGACAGCACCGCTTCCAAGTGGCGTAGATGCAGGCACAAACGATCAGTTCCTCACCGTTGGACTTGGATTCACCTACTACGTGTTCGGCAATTCAGACTTTGATAAAGACGGAATCACAAACGCTACAGAAAACCAGATCGGTACTGATGAAAACAACCCGGACTCTGATGGCGACGGACTTCCTGATGGCTACGAGCATATGGGTCTACGGAACACACCAGTAGGTTGGACCGATGCCAAGATCGCTGCTCTTCCGGAAACATCATATCGCACTGATCCAAAGAAGCAAGACACTGATGGAGATGGTCTTAATGACCGCGAAGAACTCGTGGAGTATTTCACCAATCCAACAAACGCAGATACTGACGGCGACAATCTGAAGGACAACGAAGAGATCGCTCGTAAGACTGATCCGAACAAGCCTGATACTGACGCAGATGGTCTCTTTGATGGTGACGAAGCAATGACACATAAGACCGATCCTCTACTTGCCGATACGGACACTGATGGTCTTAATGACGGAGAAGAGATCCAGAAGACCAACACAAATCCGTTGAAGTCTGATACTGACGGCGACAAACTGCTTGATGGTGCTGAACTCAACACCTTTAAGACCGACCCTACGAAAGAAGATTCGGATAAGGACAGTCTCAACGATGGCAACGAGGTCAATCTTCATAAGACCAATCCTCTTATGAGCGATTCAGACAACGACGCACTTGGTGATGGTTATGAAGTGAACATCAGCAAGACGGATCCCCTCAAGGCCGATTCCGATGGTGACGTTCTCCTCGATGGTGATGAGATCAAGCGGACACGTACCAATCCTTTGAACCCCGACACTGATGGTGATAAGTTCAGGGACAACGTGGACAAATGCCCCCTCATCGCAGGTGTTGGTCCGGATGGTTGTCCACCACGTCCAAAGGTGAATACCATCATGAACTTCCCTGGTGTTCTCTTCATCGTGAACACGGACAACTTTGATATGAGCAATCCCGGCACGATGGAAAGTTTGAACAACATCCGTGCTTTGATCGACCAATGTCCTGATCTACGCGTCAACATTGAAGGTCACGCATCCAGTGAAGGCCAAGTTGCTCGTAATCAAGAACTCTCCGATATGCGTGCGACGGCCGTTAAGAACTGGCTCATCAATCAAGGCATACCGTCAAACAAGGTAGTCGCAACGATGGGATTTGGCTCAACAAGGCCATTTGTTCCTGAGCCAAAGAAGGGTTCCAAGGATCAGATTGAAGCCGCTCGTAAGCAGAATCGTCGTATCGCTGTGAAAGTGGTTGAGACCTGTAAATAAGTTCACCAGAACATACTCTCTTATGGAAGGGGCTCCGCACGGGCCCCTTCCGTATTTTTAGGCTCTCCGCAACTGAGACGCCTCTCCATGAAACCCGATATCACGCCGTGGTCCGAACTCGCAACAAAAGAGCTCAAGGGCCGATCTGTAGACTCCCTTACGATCACCTCGGCAGAAGGTATTCCAATCAAACCGGTCTATACAGCGGCCGATCTGGAATCACTGGCCTTTGTGGACACACTCCCAGGCCTGTTCCCCTTTCTTCGCGGTCCGTATGCAACGATGTACACCAACCGTCCGTGGACAATCCGCCAATATGCCGGATTCTCCACCGCTGAGGAATCAAACAGCTTCTATCGAAAGGCTCTTGCTTCTGGTCAAAAGGGGCTTTCTGTGGCCTTTGATCTTGCCACACATCGTGGTTACGATAGCGATCACCCGCGCGTGGTGGGAGATGTAGGAAAAGCTGGCGTAGCCATAGATTCCGTTGAGGATATGAAGGTCCTCTTCGATCAGATTCCACTTGATACCATGAGTGTATCAATGACGATGAATGGCGCGGTGATCCCTATTCTGGCAATGTTCATTGTTGCTGCTGAAGAACAAGGTGTGCCACAAGAAAAGCTCAGCGGAACCATCCAGAACGACATTCTCAAAGAGTTCATGGTCCGCAACACCTACATCTATCCGCCTGAACCGTCGATGCGGATCGTTGCTGATATCATTGAGCACACAAGCAAGAAGATGCCTCGCTTCAACTCGATCTCCATCAGCGGCTACCATATGCACGAAGCTGGCGCTACAGCTGTTCAGGAGCTCGCCTATACAATCGCCGATGGGCTTGAGTATGTTCGCACGGCCATCACACGTGGCATGCCTGTGGATGGTTTTGCACCCCGACTATCGTTCTTCTTTGCCATAGGCATGAACTTCTTTATGGAGGTAGCAAAACTCCGTGCTGCTCGTGTTCTGTGGGCTACGGCTATGCAGCAGTTCTCCCCTGAAAAGAAGGACTCTCTTTTGTTGCGTACACATTGCCAAACATCCGGGTGGTCCCTGGCAGCACAAGATCCGTTCAATAACGTTGTGCGAACTACCATTGAAGGTCTTGCTGCCGTCCTAGGGGGCACACAGTCCTTGCATACGAATTCCTATGATGAAGCACTCGGTCTGCCAACAGAGCTTTCCGCACGAGTTGCTCGTAACACGCAGCTTATCATTGCAGAAGAATCTCATGTTACGGAAGTGGCTGACCCACTTGGAGGCTCGTATTACGTTGAGGCCTTGACCGATGCCCTCGTCCGCGATGCATCAGCGATCATTGCAGAAGTGGAATTGTACGGTGGGATGACAAAGGCGATTAATGCAGGCATTCCAAAATTGCGCATCGAAGAGTCAGCAGCCCGCCGTCAAGCACTCATTGATCAAGGCAAAGAAGTGATCGTTGGAGTGAATGCCTACAAGCTTGAACATGAGCCCGAGATCGACGTGTTAGACATCGACAACACGAGTGTTCGCGAATCGCAGGTAGCCCGTTTAACCTCACTCCGTGCGTCACGCAATGTAGCAGAGGTGGAACACACCCTTCTTGCACTCACAAATGCAGCTCGTAGTAACCAAGGCAACCTCTTGGAGTTGGCTATCGACGCAGCACGCGCACGGGCAACCGTAGGCGAAATCTCTGACGCAATGGCACAAGTATTCACACGATTCGAGGCACATACCGTGGCGATCGAAGGTGTTTATGGGGCGCAATACGCGCATGATCCTGAGTACGCAGCATTGCGTGAAAATGTGAATGCGTTTGAAAGAGAATTTGGTCGCAGACCCCGCATCCTTGTTGCAAAGCTTGGTCAAGACGGACACGATCGCGGAGCCAAGGTGATTGCAACCTCGTTTGCAGATATCGGTTTTGATGTGGACATCGGCCCCCTATTCTCTACACCTGATGAGGCAGCCCGACAAGCCGCTGACAATGACGTGCATGTTGTTGGGGTCTCGAGCCAGGCAGCAGGGCACAAGACACTTATCCCTCAACTCATCGAAGCCCTTAAGGCTGAAGGTGCAGGAGATATTCTCGTTGTAGCAGGGGGCGTTATTCCTCCAAAGGATCACCACATGCTACGCGTAGCAGGCGTGACGTCCATTTTTGGTCCAGGCACGAATATCCTTGCGGCTGCGCGTGAGGTTGTTGAGGCCATACGCACACATTTGCGTTCGTTAACGTGATTGTAGCAGGCATCGATATTGGCACAAATACGGCATTGATGGTTGTGGCACGTGTAGCCAATGATGGTACGAGCACACCTATTGACGATGTGTATGAAGTTCCTCGTTTGGGAGAGGGACTCGACGCATCGGGTTTCATCTCTGAGGCTTCATTGCAACGTGCTGAACTGGCCATGATGCGCTTTCGCACAGTTCTATCGACGCACACACATCCAAAGGTTCAGGCAGTTGCCACCAGTGCAATGCGTGAGGCTTCAAACAGTGCAGACGTTCAGCGTAGACTAGAGAACGCCCTCGGTCATCCTATCACCATTATCAATGGAGATGATGAAGCACGTCTTACCTTTCTTGGCGCTGTAGGGAATCGACCGGAGCATACCCTCATGATCGATATCGGTGGAGGTTCCACTGAATATGCCGTTGGTGTCAATGGCACAGTTATCGGTGTAGCATCAACATCTGTTGGAGCCGTTCGACTCACCGAACGATACGCAGTGGATCGCCCCCTCTCTCCTATGTTCCAGGACAATGCAAGGGACTACGTGCGTAATCAGATATCCCACCTTGTGCAACAGTATGGCCAGATCGAACATGTGGTAGGAGTTGCAGGTACCCCTACGGCATTAGCGATGATCGATCTGGGGTTGGAATCTTTTGATCCAACACAGGTTGATGGACACACCATGTCTACAATACGTATTGGAGAGATAACAGAGTGGCTGTGTTCCCAAACGCTTGACGAACTACGATCTATTCCCGGACTCCATGAACGTCGTGCTGATATCGTACCGATCGGTGCACTGATCTTACACACGTCGCTTGAGTCATTTGGATGTGAATCCGTAGAATGTACTATTCGCGGACTTCGTTTTGGTGCTATGTTAACGGCATCTCTCTAAGGGGCGAGTATGATGTTTTCGGCACTCTTTAGTTCAGTTCGGCAATACCCTCGGGAACTCATCCTTGCCGTTGTGGCGATGATTGGATTTTTCGTGCAGATTGAAAGTGTTGGGCCTGTAGAACGGTTAGGCCTTCACATTGCGTTCTCTGCCCTGCTTTCGATGAATCTATCACTTGCCGCAACTGTCCTCACTCGATCTGGCAAGATTAACAACGTATTGAGCTGGGGGGCTTGGGCCGTAACAAGTGCGGCCTTCTCGTGGTACGTCATGGGACTGGACTTTGCTCGGTCGGCAGATGCCTACAGCTACGCCTACCTACTCTGTCTCGTGCATCTATGTGTTGTGTTAAGCTGGACCTCATATGGTTCCGTAGAGCGGTTTTGGAATGCATCAATAATGATGTTCCATCGAATACTGTATGCACTAGTCTTCTCATCTTTCCTTGAACTTGGCCTCGGGCTCTCTATTCTTGCCCTGCGCTTCTTGTTTGGATTCGATGGGCTCGTGCACCTAGAGAGTTACACAGCTGTGCTTGTGTTTGTGGGCTTTAATACCATGTTCTTCCTCTCGGGGATGCCCACGACTGAGAGTGTGGATCATGAGCCCCGGCTCGACCCAATGACGTCCATTTTTTCTCGTTATGTCTTAGCCCCATTAGTATTTCTCTTCATTGTAATCTTATGGGCCTATGGCGTGATGGTCCTCCTCGGAGATATGAAGAGTGACATGGCCTACTATATCACGCTATTGGCAGGTGGCAGTATCTTCTCTAGCTTGCTCACGTGGCCAATGAGAGCAGAGAAAACGTTCCCGTGGAGAATCCTCCATCGATACGTAATGCTGGTACTTCTTCCGTTGATCCTCCTTGCACTGTGGGTTTGGTATCAACATCTTTCCAAAGATGGTGTGGACCTCGAAGGCTTTACAATAGCATCCTTGCTCGTTGTTTCTCTGATCGTTGCCCTTGGTAGTATCGTTCAACGCTCTCTTGATCCGCGTGTACCGGCCTTTGTTCTCTTCTGCGCTGCTGCAGGTACCTCGATCGGTCCGCTGAGTGTAGCCTCTGTTAGCGAACGTTCGTTGATCGCCCATGGAAAGTCACTCGAACAGTCCACCCCTAAAGATTCCGCCAAGGCTCGTGCCACCGATTCCGTTCGCACCTCACTTCCGGCCTATGGAATACGCTCGTATGATGACGAGAGTGTTTGGATCACAAGCTTCGTTGTTAATGATTTGATAGAGGGCGATACGCTCACACTATCTACAGACGATGGTTCGGTGCAGATTCAGATCCCGCGATATTCTACCATCGCAACGATCACGAATACTGTATCGCAGGACACGATCGTATTTGATGTTAAGGGGCTTCTTGGTACCTCAAGCGACTCACTTCGAACGATAACGGTAGAGGGAAGAAATCTCAAAACCCAGGTGATGCCCTCAGACGTTACGATCATTCGAAGCAACGGTCAGTGGTATGTTTCTCGTGTAGCAGCATCTACACATTCAATGCGCAAAAGGTCCTTCAGATGAAACCTCGTTCCTTCGTTCTCTGTGTGGTCACCGTGTTGATATTCGTGGGTGCATCTCCGATAGCATCTGCTCAGGCCGGCATTTCCGCACTAACGTATGATCTAAAGGTTGGAGATGTCCATCAGTTCAAACTCATAACCGACCAACATATCATCGGCAACAGAGCTGTACGAGTTCAATCAATCCTCTCGATTGAGGTTATTGATGAAGACGATCTGGGCAATTACCAATGCCGCATTACGTTCAAAGCAGATACGAGTAGAGAACGCTCTGATACGGTGATCTATCATCCGAAAGGTAATTTTCTCTTTGCCGGGTACCGTCTGTACAGTGAAAGCGGTGGATACGATGCAGTGATCGACGCTCTTGGCAAGGTGATCATGGGCCAACCCGTCCTTCCCAAGGAATACGAGCAAAGTACCATTAACGCCTTTTCGCGGACTACGGATGTGGATGCTACAACTAGCCCCCTCGTACCATACACCGTTGTTTTTAGCATCCCCAAATCCCCAAGTTATTCCGGTATGGAAGTTGGGCGCGAATTCATTGACACGATTCTTGTGCTAAGTACAATACAACCCATTACCACGTCGTATGGACCAACACATACCATCACAAATCCTCCTCGAAATCTTGATACAATTGTCAGAAGCCTACGTCTAGACTCTTTAGTGACCGATAACGGTCGGCAGATTAGCTTTCTCTCATCCATGTCAATCAAACACACATTCGCCGGCGAGCGGTTTACGATTATCACTCAATCTCAACGAGATATGTCTACGGGGCTCATCAGATACATCGACGAACGATGTTACTATGAATCTGCTCATGGACCCCGCCTCGAGTACGTAACCACCTGCGACCGTACCTCGGCCACCACGTTTGATCCGCTGAATCCTCGCCAACATGGGGGAAATGCTAATAGATGAGAGGTATAATTCTGTAGGTATTCTACGTAAGTAGAGCCACGTCAAGTCGTTGACAATAGTAACGGTTACGGGTTATCGCGTATATAGATCAGTCTCCCATCGGTCTAGTTTCGGCAACTCATCCATACGTGGTCAGTTTTCGACGTGGATCATATAAAGGGTGGGGCGTTTTTTGGGAGGATGCTGTATGAACATATTTAGATCGCGCCTGCGTGAGCTTTGTCTCATAGCACTTGTTGTTCTCATCAGCACAGCAGATATCATTGCTCTCAATGATTCGGCACCCGATTCCCTGATCACCCTGAGGTATAAGCTAGATCACGGCAGGACATACACCTGGAATCTTGTTGCAGACCAGTTCATTGTTAATGGAAGAGCCTTGCGGTTTAGCGCACTATTCCAGATGGATGCTATAGACTCAGATGTTCAGGGGAACACACAAGTTCGCATTCGTGTACGCTCCAGCAATGGAGATAATCGTGCAAATGAGATCATCGATAGTGCAAAGTCTGGGTTGTTTCCCGTTGGATCTCGTAGAACAAATAAGGCCGGCGTCTATGATGCAATGATCGATGAACTAGGTAAGATCATCACAGGTCAGTATCGACTTGACGAGCAAGCACCGCCCCCTGTCCTCTCCGGAATAGGCGCAACGAATCAATTCGATCTGGAGCGCAGCATCGACATTCCATCTATGATGAACCTGATGATGCCAACAATCTCAGAAGGTCAAGAAGTACGTATTGGAATGACGAGCATAGATACCACGTACACGCAGTCTGCAGAACAAAAGATATCGGGATCACGTGGCAGCTCGCTAGCAGACCGCGATAAGGGGAGAGCTACCATGGATACCCTCTTTCGTTCGATTACCCTAGATTCTATCGCTATACGATCAACCGGACAACGTGTGTGCCATATGACGGTTCATGTCGATCGACACAATGCAAATGGCCAACGGTCTGAGTCGGAGACATCTGTTGTACGCGATGTGCATACTGGACTCCTTGAACTTGTCATCGAGCGAGGATTCAATCTCAGGGAAAATGGCGATAGGTCACCTACCTATGTTGCAGTTGCCGTGATCGAAACGAACCTCACTCGTATTACGGACAACCAGGGGAATGAGATCGTCACTCCCCCATCCATGAGTCCTGGATCTTTCAGATAGGACACGTCAACTCACGTTCGTCATAGCTACGGCATCAGTTAGCAGATCATCTTGTTGTTGACCGTGAACACCGTGAGAGCCTGTTGCCGGGCTAGCAGCGGCTGCGCGACCTGCATAGCGAAGCGTCTGACCGACTTGTAACAACTCGAGGAGATGTGGCTGTACAAAGGTCCAAGCGCCCATGTTCTTCGGTTCTTCTTGGCACCAAACGATTTCTGTAGCATTGGAATACTGTGCAAGGACAGACTTCATCATCTGGCTATTGAATGGATGAATCTGTTCGAGACGTACCAACGCAACGGCATGCACGCCGAGATCCGTTCTCTTCTTCAAGAGTTCATTGTAGACCTTACCTGTTGAAATCACAACACGCTTTACGGCGGCAGGATCACTTACGGATTCATCATCGATGATCTCCTTGTACGAGCCATGCGTGAGTTCATCAACAGTAGATTGGAATATCCGTAGATAGCCCTTTGGCGTCATGATCACAAGTGGTTTACGCCACTCGGCCTTCACCTGTCTGCGAAGTGCATGGAAGTAGTTTGCCGGCGATGTAAAGTTGCAGACGATCATATTGTCTTGTGCGCAGAGCTGTAGGAATCTCTCGAGTCTGGCACTGGAGTGTTCTGGGCCCTGACCGTCATAGCCGTGTGGCAATAACATCGTTACGTTACTTCGTTGTCCCCACTTCTCTTCCGCACTGGAGATGAACTGATCGAAGACGATCTGTGCCCCGTTAGCAAAGTCACCGAATTGAGCTTCCCAAATCGTAAGCCCACTCTTTGCGATGGTGCTGTATCCGTATTCATAACCGAGTACAGCATACTCAGATAGTGGTGAGTCGTAAATGTGCAATTGTTCCGGTGCACCGATCTCATTCAGAGGCACGTGTCGAGAATCATTCGTGATGTCTCGGTGTACAGCTTGGCGATGATTAAATGTACCGCGGCCTGTGTCTTGACCGGTGATGCGAACAAGGTGACCCTCACGAAGTAATGTGCCAAAGGCTAGGGCTTCGGCCATACCCCACTGAATAGTGCCAGTGTCAAACGCGTGTTTTCTCTTCTCTGCCTCTGCTTTCACCTTGGCATGGATAGCAAACGTTGACGGAACAGATGTTACGGCGGAGGCAATATGCTGGAGCTCTTCTATCGAAACGGCTGTATTCACCGGAGCAAAAAGGTCGTATTCGATGTGTGGCACTGGTTGAGTGGTTGCCGTTGCACGATCGTCATAGGCTTTGGCAAGCACAGCGTGTTCTTCGTCAACAATTGCCCGAAGTACATCCTCAGTTGCCACACCTTCGGCCAACAGTCGTTGTTCGTAGACGCCACGTACTGGAACCATGTTGCGGATCTTCTTGTACAGAAGCGGTTGCGTGGCGGTAGGGTCGTCCTGTTCGTTGTGACCATACTTACGATAGCAATACATGTCCAGCACAACATCGTCGCCAAATCGTTCACGGTATGCAAAAGCAAACTGGGCTGCCGCTCTACAAGCTTCCGGATCGTTTCCATCCACATGGAGTATCGGCACCTGTAGCATTTTTGCAATGCCGGTGGCGTAGTGGGTTGACCGTGAATCTTCCGGCGACGTGGTAAAACCAATCTGATTATTGATGATGATGTGAATCGTACCACCGGTAGCGTAACCCTTAAGTCGTGCCATGTTCAACGTTTCCGGAACAACACCTTGTCCGGCAAACGCAGCGTCACCATGGATTAGGATCGGTAGAACCTTGCTATACGATTCGTCGTTGATCTGATCATCAAGAGCGCGGGCAATACCCTCAACAACGGGATTCACGGCTTCGAGGTGACTCGGATTCGGCGCAAGAACCATATGAATGGCCTTCCCATCTTGCGACAGATAGGTTCCCTTTGCGCCAAGGTGGTACTTTACATCACCGGATCCTTGGTATGAATGAGGATCGATCTTTCCCTCAAACTCATTGAAGATCTTTTCAAGGGGCTTGCCCATCATGTTGGCAAGAACGTTGAGTCGCCCACGGTGAGCCATACCCAATACGGCACCAGACAACTCCTTCGATGCAGCATTCTGTAGGATCTGATCAAGGATAATCAGTGCACTTTCTCCGCCCTCTAGTGAAAATCGCTTTGCACCTAAGAACTTTGTGTGAAGGAAATTCTCAAGGTTTTCTGCACGTGCGAGTTTCCGGAAGGTCTCTAGACGTTCTTCCGGTGAGAGCTCTAGCTTTAGGTGGGTCTTCTCAACATTATCCCGGATCCACTGCTTTTGTGTTGGATCTTGGATATGCATGTATTCAATACCAACGTGATCACAATACGTATCACGGAGCATATCGATGATATCTCGCAGCGTTGCCCGTTTTACACCGCCTAAGCCACCCGTATCGAATTCGCGATCCAGATCCCAGATCGTAAAGTTGTAATGCGATGGATCGAGTTCCGGATAATAATAGGCTTCCAATCCTAGCGGATTAATGTCTGCAAGGAGGTGACCTCGCACGCGGTATGCGTGGATCATCTGAACAACCCGACCTTCTTTGTCGATGATCTCAGGCTGGTCTTGTGGGAGGAATGGGTTAGCCCCCTTCTCAACCGTCCAGCGCATTGGTTCAAACGGTATGCCCAGCGCAGCAAAGATCTGCTCGTAGAAACGGTGTTCGCCGAGAAGGAGCTGATGGAGGTATTGCAGAAACTCGCCCGACTCAGCACCTTGAATCACACGGTGGTCATACGTTGACGTGAGAGTTACTACCTTGGAAATCGCCAGTGTAGACAATACGTCAGGCATCATTGCTTGGAACTCTGCCGGGTACTCTATAGCACCGGCGGCAACGATTGTTCCTTGTCCGTCCATCAAACGCGGAACGGACATCACCGTACCAATACCACCCGGATTAGTGAGGGTGATATTCGCACCGGTTAGGTCTTCTGGCGTGAGTTTGTTCGTTCGGGCACGTTTGATGACGTCATCATAAGCACGTGCAAACTCGTCAAACGTAAGCCGCTCTGCATGTTTGATACTTGGTACTAAGAGGATCCTACTGCCATCTTTCCGCGTGGTATCAACAGCTAGCCCAAGGTTGATTCCACCACGCTCTACTCGCACCGGGACACCATTATGGAGTCCGAACGAGTTCTTCATGTTTGGGCACTTCTCGGTTGCCTTTACAATTGCCCAAGCAAGGATGTGCGTGAACGAAAGTTTTGGACGACGCTTTTTGGCCAAGACCGTGTTGGCAATGCGTCGATTTTCTTCAAGAGCCTTCACCGGTGCATTTCGCGCACTAGTAGCTGTGGGCACTCGAAGAGATGCTTCCATGTTCTCCGCGATCTTTCCACCAATCGAAGACAGCGGTACGAGTGTATCCTCGGCAGATAGTGCCGGAAGTCGAGTTACACCGTCTCCCGTACCTTGTGAACTCCCCGGGGAGCCGTTGCCACTCCCTTTGGTAGGCTTCTGTGGAGCAGAGGGTTGCAATGTTTGGTGGATAGCCTGCGGCTTTTCAGGCACGTAGGATTGGAAATACGTGCGCCATTCCTGAGTAAATGACTCGGGATCGCGGAGGTATTCGAAATACAATTCATCTACGTAGGCACTGTTCATCGACATCATGGTCGAGGGGCTTTCTCAATTCAAAAACAGAACTGCAAAACTACTTACTTTTCTCAGGCGCTGAACGCAACCCTATGAACGCCAACATCCGTCCGGAACGTTCCCCGTCCCTGCGATATGAGTGCCAACGGCTATCCGTAATCGTGCACGCAGAGTGGATGACGATGTTCTCGGGGTTGACCCCCGCAGCAACACATTGATCACCGATTGCTCGATGATTGTCAAACAACCACCGCGAGCCCTGTGGTGTGCAGTACGACGTGAGCACCTGATAGACGTCTTCACCTACTTCATAGTGCGTGCCCGACGCACATGGCGAAAGCCACACCTGCAAGTCGGATGTTTTCGTCCGAAATGATGCAATCAGCGTATTGATCGTAGTGCCTACGATGTTCCCAGCGGTCCCGCGCCAACCGCTATGTACGGCGGCTACCACAGCGTTTTCTGCATCGTACATTAACACCCCGCAGCAATCAGCAAGTTTCACTCCAATAATTGCCCCAGGACTCGATGTGATAAGTGCATCAGCCTTTTGTTGGGTGCGACCGTCGACGATCACGACGTTTGTGCCATGAACCTGATTCACCGTAAGAATATCATTACGGTCAACTCCAAGTTCACGTGCCAATGCTTGATACGAATGTTCAACGAGATCCGGTGAAGACGCTGGGGAGATCGAAAACGAATACCCGGGCCACTCCAGCGTGGATATATCCACCTGAGTGATCCCACTTACAAGTCGCTCATCGTTGTACGCTTTGATGTATTTCATCCTTCGAACCTACGAGTTCACGTCGAATCCTTGCACTCATTCTTCTTCCCCATACGCCCCTTCCCTCACACTTTACTGGAAGGGGCTGACGTTTCATCCATTGAAGAACCCTCCCATCGATGGCAGCATGACGTGATCCATCAATAACAACACACATAGTATCGCGGATCACTGCTGCAAGGACAATTCCATTTCTCCGTTCGGCAATGAGTCCTGTGGTGGATTTCACTGGCAGACAGACGATAACGGTGAATATCACAACGATTCCAATGATCAACCGAAAAACTCCACCTATCAATGTTGGCGATCTCAGCGGCCACAACAACACGCAGATCATCAATCCAACGACAATCCATTTCCATTCATCCGCTAGATGAGAAAATCGCTGCTCACCTGCCTCATGTGCTACCCAATCTGCGGTTCGAACGACCACACAAATGCACCAGGCTACCGGACTAGTGATGCCAATGATAGATGTGACGCACAGTAGTAGACAAGCAATCAAGGCACAACTCAGTAGTGGAACCACGATCAGATTTGCAAAGGGGGCTGTAAGTGACGTGGATGAGAAGTAAACAAGTGACGGAATGCTCACACCAACAGTAGCCGCAACACTTGTTGCACAGGTTGCCACGATGGCTCTCTTCCATGATGTTGGTTGATCGATCAGTTTCATCACCCTATTGAACCAAAGTGGTCCTAAGCCAAGGATGGCGGCCATCGCCATTACTGACAGGACCATACCAGGCTGAAGACTGATCGTTGGATCGAAAAGGATCATCGCCAATGCAACGCCACTAAGAATATTGAGCATATCCACATGGAGTTCAAGCTTCCGAGCAACGAGGGCAACAGCACCCATCATTCCAGCTCTTACGGCAGGGGGCTCTGCACCACTAATGAATACATACGCTCCAATGACAAGTGAGATCAGAACTACACGCCACCAAGACGGGGCCGACCCAAGGAGCACCACCAAGACTCCAAGGATGATCCCCACGTGCGAGCCACTCACGGAGAAGATATGCGCTGTGCCACTTGCGGCATAGGCCTGCATTGCGTGATGATCCAAGGCTGAACGGTCTCCAATAACAACTGCAATGGCAATACCGGACACATCTCGCGGAAGATGATTCTCCAGTACGGCAACAATCCATTGACGGCAGACATCTGCCCACCTATACAACTGCGGTTGTTCATGATTACATACCGAGGAAGCATTCGAGAGCAGGAAGGAGGCACCGGATCCTTTGCAGATGGCCGATTCCGGCACCTCATCAGGGAGGGTAGCCGGATCCGGCCGACGTAGCAGACCCGTTACGATGCGACTCTCCCCCACTCGCGGCCGCGGGCGTGTAGAGTCCTCAACCCACTCGGTAACTATACATGTTGTGCGTACACAGGGTAGGTCTGTTGCATCAACCTCACCTTGGAGTATATAACGGAACTGTCCAGGTGAACTTCGCAATACAACGCGAACCACACCTTCAGCGCGGACCTTCATCAACGGCCCGAAAGAGTTTGAGACTCGGACTATATGGGATGTGACATGATGTCCAGCCACCAATCCAACGGCACCACACGCCAGATGGAAGGCAAGAGCCATGAAGCCCCTTTTCAGCGAGAAAAGAGCCAATACAACACATCCCACCGAAATCCAGACACTACTGTCCGGTAGCCTCATTTGATCAATAATCACTACCCAACCCACGATACAAAGAGTTGGAAGCACGAGGGGAATACGGCGTTCCATGGCATATCGTGGCTTCGGGCCGACGGAACGTGACGGGTGTTGCGTCTGTGTTGAAAACTTACCCTCCTATGGGGCTTCCAAGGGGCGGTATTTTGGGGGTCGCGTCACGTTCTGCACACCTGCAGACACGATGTATCCGAACAGCATATGATCACTTTTACCAGGACTTCAGAATGAGCACAGAAATCAAGGCACCTAAGGAACCCAAGGAGCCGAAAGAACCGAAGGAGTCGAAGGGCTCTGCAGACACAACATCTATGCGTGTACCAGAAGCCAAGGTCAAGGCCGCGCAGCTAGCAATGGAGCAGATCGAAAAACAATTCGGCAAGGGTTCGATCATGCGCTTGAGCGATGAGAATTCTGTTGATATCGATGCGATCTCAACCGGCTG
Source organism: uncultured Ignavibacteria bacterium (assembly GCA_937870915.1). Classification (GTDB taxonomy): domain Bacteria; phylum Bacteroidota; class Ignavibacteria; order Kapaibacteriales; family Kapaibacteriaceae; genus UBA10438. Next base: position 20,619 of record CALMZQ010000183.1, on the reverse strand, counting down.
TCTCTCTCTTGACGCAGCTATCGGAATCGGCGGAGTTCCGCGCGGACGTATCGTAGAGATCTATGGACCAGAATCATCGGGCAAAACAACCGTCTGTCTCCAAGTGATCGCCGAAGCTCAAAAAAATGGCGGGCTCGCCGCCTTTGTTGATACTGAACACGCGCTTGACGTGAAGTATGCACAGAGACTCGGTGTGGACCTCAACAACCTCTTGCTTTCACAACCGGAGTTCGGTGAGCAGGCTTTGGAGATAGTAGAGACACTTGTACGGTCGGGTGCGATTGATGTAGTGGTGGTTGACTCTGTAGCTGCACTTACGCCACGTGTTGAGATTGAAGGCGATATGGGCGACGCGCAGATGGGCTCACAAGCTCGACTCATGAGCCAAGCAATGCGTAAGCTGAATGCTGCTATTGGGCGCTCCAACACAACGGTAATCTTCACGAACCAGCTTCGCTCTAAGATCGGTGTGGTCTATGGCAATCCGGAGACAACAACCGGTGGAAATGCTCTGAAGTATTATGCTTCGGTACGTATCGATGTTCGTCGAAAGGATGTGATCAAGGACGGACAGGAGATTGTTGGTAATCGCGTACGTGCCAAGATTGTAAAGAACAAGGTAGCTCCCCCGTTTCGCGAAGCAGAGTTCGACATCATGTACAATGAAGGAATCTCGCGTCTTGGCGATATGATCGATGTTGCAGTTGAAGGCGGCATCATCACAAAGTCCGGCTCGTGGTTCTCATTCAATGACGAGCGTTGCCAAGGACGCGATGGAATGCGCAAACTCCTGAGTGAAAATGCACCACTCTATGCGGCACTAGATGCTGCAGTTCGAGAAGCACTTCACTTACCTACTCCGGGAACCATCACAAGCAAATCGAAATAACAGATGGGCACGATAACGTCGATCCGTCGAAACGTTAAAGACGGTGGACGCTGTTCGGTGTTCGTAGACGACGTCTTCCTTGCTGCATGTCCGATCGACGTTGCTACGTCGCTCGGACTGCGCAAGGGACTAGAGATGACCGATGACCTGGAGCGACAACTCCGCAAGGAGGATCGGCGCATGGTTCTACGTCAAAAGACATATCACTTCGCAACCTATAAACCTCGAACCGAGCGCCAGGTTCGCGACTATCTTGTTGGTCGTGAGGCAGCCCCGGAAGAGATCGACGATGTAATGGCGTGGCTCAAAGAGTTCCGACTCCTTGACGACTTGGTCTACGCCGAGAGATTTCTTGATGCTGCTCGTGAAAGGAAGCCCCTCTCCCGATCGATGGCAAAACAAACACTTACTCGAAAGGGTGTTCCGGAATCAGTGATCGACCATGCCCTAGCGGAGCACTACACAGTAGATGATGCCATCAACGCAGCCCGCCGCGTAGCCAGCAAGAAACTGCGCATGATCACGTCGGCATCCGACAAAGAGCGCGATGAAAAACTCATGAGATTCCTTCAATATCGAGGTTACCCTTGGGATGTGATCCGCACGGTGCTACAAGAGCTTCGTGATGGCTCACTTACGATGGTTGCTCTGCTCGCAGTATTGATCTCCGCTCTCCCGTCGATCACCTCAGCACAGGAGATCACCACCTGCCGACGGCTTAGGTTGCCTGATGCTGTGAACAGATTCCAAACAACAACTCAACCCGTGATGGCTCCGGATGGTACGTTGTTTCTCGACAGAAAGCTTCATCCCGACAATGCCGACGGTGGAGTAAAGGACCCTGATGATGTATGGGCGGCTCTACGTGATGCTACAGGCACATGGCTAGAAGCCACACGTCCAGATTTCACAACCGTCACACGTCCGGATGTTGTGTTCTCATTTACGAGCGATGGTCTTGCAGCCTTGGTGGTTGGATCCTATCGCATGGATCAAGGAGAAATGGTCCCTTCACTTGCCATCATCTCGCGGTTGGCAACTACAGATAGGTTCTCGATTGTTCAACTCGTGAACATCCCGGGAGTAGCTTCCCTGGGTCGAAACTTCTATGCCATGATGGCCGATGACAGGCAGACCATCATACTAGCTCTTGATCGTCCTGGTGGCATGGGGGGCTTGGATCTCTACGTCAGCCGTAGATGCGACGGTCATTGGTCGGCAGTAGAGAGTTGTGGACCACAGATCAACACACCGGCCTTTGAAGGGGCTCCGTGGCTCGCACCGGATGGAGAGACATTGTATTTCGCATCAAGTGGACGGGATGACAGGCGTGGTAAGTCCGACATCTACATGACTCGGCGACTGGGTCCTTCTTGGACGTCTTGGTCTACGCCGCGTAATCTAGGTTCATGCATAAATACGATCGAAGATGAAACGGCATTCTCTCTTTTCGGTAGAGGAGACAGTGCATTGATTCATTCTTGGGATGCAGAATCTGGCCGCCCTGGGATCTATATCGTGGAACTCACGGAAGACCTTCGCCCCCTGCCGTCGTGTTCATTTACAGGAACTGTGGTGGATGCCGTTACCAATCAACCACTGCCTACTGCCGTGTTGAGCATTGAAGACACATCATCTACTTGTGTACCATATGTTGTACCGATAGACACGGCAAAGAACACATTTACGATCTCCCTGCCGGCGCAACATCACTATCGCATTGAAACGAAGGTGCCGCATTATGTTCCTCACCATCAAAGCATTGGTGTGCGGACGTTGGATAGTACAATGCCGTTGAGAGTTACAACGAAGATGTTTGACACACGGCGTCCATTAGCGTCAATCTATTTTGATCGAGGTGTTGCTCAGCTGAGTGATGACAACCTTACACTTTTGACGGAACTTGTGAAGCGCTACGACATACGTCAGATTGCCTTTGACGTGGTGGGATATACAGACGTCATTGGTGCGAAACCATTAAATGCAACTCTCTCTGAACAACGGGCAGAATCCGTTGCCGCGCACCTCGTATTGCTTGGCCTTCGCCAAGACAGAGTGCACGCAATTGGTCGCGGGATAGAGAATCCCGGTACGTTACTTGGATTGAAGGAGAACCCACAAAGCAGAAGAGTAGACATCTTCCCTACCGAAAAGCTAGGGCGTTGATAGGTGTACCATCGTTGTAACCTGACCCTCTTCCGGCCTCTCCTCCATGATCTTCAACGTCCACATCCGATGTGCATGCAGGTAGAGTGAAATTGCGTTTTCAGCAAGCCACTCGAATCCTTCATCGTGATGCGGAGATCTCCATAAGATCTCATCATGGGCAATCAGACATGCGCGTTCAAAACCATCTTGACCGATCACCTGCACGATCACTTCCTCCATTTCGGCAGGACGTCGTTCAAATCGGATGGTAATACGCTGCCATGTTTCATGGCTTTCAAGCATGGCATCACGGACCAGTGCACGTGAGCGATGCATTGATGTGGTCCCAAAGACCACTGGAACTCGAATCGGTTCACTTGTCATAACAACCTCCCCGAGAGGGCGTGACAGATCCACCGGTGGGTGGACACCACATGCGGCGAAAATCGCAGCTACATGACCACGAAAGATAGCATCAAATTCGGCTTTATGGGGCGCTAAATGTCTGTCATCGTACCACCAGAACCAATCCGAGGCCTCAATCGTCTCCATTTCCTCGGCAACCTGGTCAGAATCACGCCCGGCGGCCTCCAGAGCTGCCTTACAATCGCGCAGGAGGGACCATGCCAGATTCTTCACCGGCGATCCGATCCAGATATCGAAGGTGCCGTTGATCCATGACCCGGCGGTAAAGTGATGCAAACGTCTGCGTCCGGGTGACTCCGAAGCTTGTGCGCAGGTTAACGATGTGAATCTGTCCGGGTCTGAACACCTCTTCATCAGAGCATTGAGAAACGGCTCTCCATTCTTCTCATAGAACTCCCAACAATTCTCTCCGTCGAGAATGATGGGCACAACTGCAGAGGTCAGCGATAACTCACCATGTTGTGCAATGATCAATCGTTTACGGTCCTCAAGTCTCCGTACAAAGTCATCTGCGGCTGCCTCAGGTTCCCAACGAGCATATTCAAAACCTATTGCATCGCTCAACGCATGGTCGCGAAACAACACCGTGATTGGTCCATGTGCCGTTTCAACAACATGAGGGAAGTACTTTTCCGTTAGACTCCATTGTTCTCCCAACGACTTCTGCAGAACATCTTCATCTGTAGCGGTCCATACAACGCCGTGTTCGGCTAGTAGATCAAGTGCAGACAAGGATAAACTTCCTTCTGCCGGCCACATGCCCTGCGGTCGGTGACCACTTCGAGTCTTCCAATCATCTAGTGCCCTACGGATATGCCGTCTGGCATGATCAGGAGCTCGGTATGCAGGTGATGGAAGTTCTACAGTTGGCATACTTTCATGTGCCACATCACTATCGATCACCAACGGCAGGATTGGATGGTGATACGGTGTGATACTAATCTCAAACAGACCTTCTCGTTCATATTGAAGAAACGTAGGAACAACGTCCCTCATCACCTCGTGATGAAACGTGATTAACGCGCGCTTCTGCTCTTCGTTGAAATTCCGTCCTTGCAGAATGAGTTCTGTTGCCAGTGCTGAGCCACGTCGGGTTACCGGGCCTAGCCATGCGAGGTTCACCAAGACCTGAACGTCTCGCCACATTTGTTCGTCGAACTGTTCCGTGGCATTCGTCGATAGTGCATCAAAGAGCACATCATACCGAGGTAAGGGGCGTACCATTGTATCCCGCTGAACCGTTGTTGCCCACCGTGCGAGAGCAGCCTTCTGTGATTCTTGGAGGTCCACGGCCGGGATCATCGTGAGGCGTTCAAGCTCGTCTGTTCTGCCCCCTTCATATTCATCGAGCTGCATGAGCATCGAAGGAACAAGGTTGAAGGTGTGTCGGACCGGAAAACGTCCGAGAACATCACAGAGGTCTCGGTAATCCTTAGTTGCATGCAAGCGTACCCATGGCAAAAAGAATCCGTCGGCAGTTCGATAGTCGGGCTGATGCTGATGCCACAGAAAACAGATCCGAAGTGGTAAGGATCGTTCCATTAGAATGCCTTTCTCACGGTGAACCGGAGAATGTGATCATGAGAGTCAAACGGTTGGTTTGCGTATGACCGAGACCGTTGAACCATATAATGAATCTCACCACTCCAAAGGTCAGTAATCCTGTATCCGAGTCCGCCATGGAAACGTACACGCGCGTTGTAATATTCTTTTGGGGCAGGATCGAAGTTTTGAAAGAACTCCATCTCTGCGATACCATACAGCGTCTCTGGAGCAATCCGTTCATCAGTGATGGCAACACGTGTACCAATACGAAGTCTAAGGCGATATTGATCCTCCCACGTCTGAGAATCAACGTAATAGATGTTTCGAAACTCTTGTCGAAGCATCAGATACGGTTCCAAACGATCCACCACGTCCGTATAGCGCAATGCTACATACGGACGCACTTCCATGATATTCGAGATATCCAGCTGATCGGCGTATTCTGTGAAAAGTGCAGCTTCTGCGAGAAGCCATGGTACAATCGTGTACTGCACTGTTGGACACACAGAAACACTGGCGTATTGGCGCGAACCACTTACAACGTATTCAGTAACAAGTACGTTTCCGGCCCAACGATCCGCAATATTCATGGCTAATGACTCTTCCACCCACACCTGAAATGTGGACGGTTCCTGCGATCGCATGAATGAGATGGCAGAAATAAAGACGATCAACAGAATGGTTCGTGGCAGATGCCGCTTTGTCAGCATCTGCAAATCTAGCTCTTTGACGTTAGGCGAACCGTGACCGTTGTTTCAATGCCACACGTACCAGGAGCAACATCACAGGTACTTCGATAAGGGGGCCGATCACTGCCGCAAAGGCTTGACCTGAACTGAGACCAAAAACGGCGATCGCCACGGCAATGGCAAGTTCAAAGTTGTTCGATGCCGCTGTAAAGGACAACGTTGTCGTACGTTCATAGTCCGTACCCATTGCCCTACTCAGCACCCAGCTTACCGCAAACATCACGATGAAGTAGATCGTGAGTGGAATAGCAACGCGAATTACATCCAGTGGAACGGCTACGATACTTGTTGCCTTGAGGCTGAACATGATCATGATTGTTGACACAAGCGCTAACAGGGTGAGTCGGCCAATGCGTTGGATAAACACCGAGTCGTACCAAACATCGCCCTTCATCCTCCGTAAAATCACCCGCGTGAGGAACCCACCTGCGAGAGGCAATCCGAGATAGATGAGTACACTTTCTGCGATCTGCCCCATGGATACGTTCACAGAAGCCCCCTCCAATCCTAGCATTGGCGGGAGCCACGTGAGGAAGAACCACGCGTATACACTGTAGAACAAGACTTGAAAAATGCTGTTAAAGGCAACAAGTCCGGCGGCATACTCTCTGTTTCCGCATGCTAGGTCATTCCACACGATCACCATTGCGATACACCGTGCAAGACCGATCATGATCAGTCCCTGAATGTACTCCGGCTTGTCTGGCAGGAAGGTCACTGCCAATATGAACATCAAGACCGGCCCAATGAGCCAGTTTTGGACCAACGATAACACAAGGACCTTGGTATCTCGAAATGCTTCGCCCAAGAGTTCATACCGTACCTTGGCAAGGGGCGGATACATCATTACGATCAGTCCGATAGCAAGAGGGATATTGGTGGTACCCGTTTGCATCGACTCCAACATCACCGGAAACCCGGGGACGAATATCCCGACCAACACACCGATCACCATTGCGCCGAGGATCCAGAGCGTGAGATACCTATCGAGCAGGCTCATACCGACTCTGTGATGGGCGTGAAATAGGCCGGAAGTGCTACCACAAAACTCTTTATTTCGTCTCGTACCCTGCGATAGACTTCGATGGCATCTATCTCAGCAAGACCATTTGATTGAGCAGGTGGATCGTCAAACGAATGGTGTATGGTTACTGCAACACCAGGCAGGTATGGACAACGTTCTCGAGCGGAATCACACACTGTTACCACAAGGTCCCATGCGATCTTTGGGAGCTCATCAATCGTCTGCGATAGTTGTGTTGTGATATCTATGCCTACCTCGGCCATCACACGTACAGCCATAGGATTAAGTCCGTGCGCTTCTATTCCCGCCGAATAGGCAACACACTTATCAGATAGCAACGTCTTGGCCCAACCTTCTGCCATTTGGGAGCGACAAGAATTGCCGGTGCACAGGAAGAGGACATTCATCTTGCGAGGTGTTGAGGCCATAGGAACGATTATGTGGTTGGTGATATCACAGCAAAGATTATGTGATATGAACAACCACCAACGTTATCAATCCGTAACCGAGCGGGAAACGGGACTCGAACCCGCGACATTCAGCTTGGGAAGCTGACGCTCTACCAACTGAGCTATTCCCGCTTGGGTGGAGATGCCGGGAGTCGAACCCGGGTCCGAAGTGGACCACCCGAAGCTTACCACGTGTGTCTTCGATCTACCTTTTCTCGCCGAGTGGGTAACCGATCGATAGGTCCCATTCAGCCAGCCTCAGTGTTGTCTCGCGCTATGCCCTGTTGCTCGGCTGCACGCCAGCTTGTTAGAGAGCGTCACCGGAGAGGAAGGTAACAAGCACCCTTCCGTCCGATGGCATAGCTACTTAATTAAGCAGCCATGCGATAACCGAAGTTATCTGCATGTTTGTTTTCGCCGGTTGTATTAACGAGCTCCACCAGCGTAGCTCGACACGCATCTTCGTGATCGCCTCACCCCGTCGAGACCGTTACATCCCCAATTCGTCAGTTACAGAGTTACTCAGTTACAGAGTTACGCAGTTACGTAGTTACTCTGTTACGTCAAAGTTAACCCTTAACGCCCACAATGACGTACACTACACCAATTTCGTTCATCGAATAGTAACTACGTAACTCTGTAACTTCGTAACTGAGTAACTAGTAACTGAGTAACTAGTAACTAGCCACAAACTCCTTCACCTCTTCCATATACCAATGTGGAGTGCTGGTGGCTCCTGAGATGCCTACGGATGTTGCGCCTGACAACCACTCCGGATCGATCTCGGCGATTGTTTCAATAAAATATGTTCGGGGATTAGCAGCCTTGGCAACGTTGTAGAGGACCTTGCCGTTGGATGAGGCACGTCCGGCTACGAAGAGGATCACGTCGTTCTGGGCAGCGAATTTGGCTAGTTGGCCTTCCCTACCGCTGACCTGACCACATATGGTATCTTTTGCGTGGAATTCTGTGGCGATGTCTTCCATGGTATCAACAACAAGCTCTGCTATGCGAGCCTTAAGTACGTCACGTACAGCAATGAACGTTGGACGGTCCATTGTGGTCTGGGAAAAGAGAACGGTCTTTCTCCCCAGTGCAACAAGTTGCTCCGCTTCCTCTACGGTTGAGATAACCACACATTGGTCGTGCACTACGCCGCGTACACCGAGGACCTCAGCATGGTCTTTCTTGCCGAAGATCACAATCTGATAGTCTTGATCCCAAAACTTGCGAACGCGTTCTTGAAGTTTGGTAACCACCGGACACGTTGCATCTACGATCTCAATACCGTATTCCCAAGCCTTACGATATGTCTCAGGGGGCTCACCATGGGCACGGATGATAACCTTTGCACCTGAATGGGCCAGACGCGGGAAATCGTCTGAAGTGATCGTGGTAAGCCCCTTATCCTCAAGCCGTTGGATCTCTTTGGGATTGTGGATGATATGTCCGAGGACATAGACGTTTCTATTGCTGCGTGTTTCTGCAAGTTGGTCTTCTGCAATCTGAACTGTGCGGACAACGCCCCAGCAGAAGCCACTGAACCGGTCGATGGAGACATTCATACGTGTGAGATCACCAACAAGGAATTAGAAGTTTCCGTATTTGGAGACCAAATCATAGGTCTTCTGGTAGCTATGCACCATTGCCAGGATCTGCTCCACTTGGTCGTCGATCGTTAGACGTGTTGTGTCGATCTCTGTTGCTCCATCCGGCTTTACAAGGGGGCTATCTGCACGCTCGCTATCGAGTTTGTCCCTGCCCATGATTTGATTTCGCACCTGTTCGGCGTCGATCTCATCTCCACGGTCAAGTGCTTCAGCGAGCCGACGTCTAATGCGCTCCTCCGGGTCAGCTACGAGAAAGACCTTTACTTGCGCATTTGGAAAAACAACGCTGCCGATATCTCTTCCGTCCATAACAACACCGCCGTTGAATCCCATTGCGCGCTGACGAAGAACAAGGGCGCGGCGCACAGATGGGAATGTGCTAACCTGACTCACATTGCTCGTTACGTCTGCTTGACGTATGGCCTTGGTCACATCTTCACCATTCATCACAACGGTTTGGCCATTAAAACCGGGCTCCATCTGAATCTCGGTAGCAGTAGCCAGCTCTCCGAGCTCGTGGTCGGTCATGGCAGTGCCTTGGCGCAATGCCGCCAGGGTAACAGCCCGATACATGGCACCGGTATCGATGTAGATGTATCCAAGCCGTTCAGCCACGCGTCTGGCCGTTGTGCTCTTGCCTGCTCCGGCAGGTCCGTCGATGGTAACGATGATCTTTTTCATAGGCGCAACAAATCTACGTGAAACCCTGACCTACTCTTGCTGTCTAAACCGGAAATTCCACACTTCATCAGGATCTTCCGTGAAACACCTACTCATCGTGCTCTTAACCATCGTTGGCGTGACATTCCTGCGCGCCGAAGAGACCACCACCACAAAGACGCTAACTACTGTTTCCAAGGACGGCAAAGTGATTCAGGAGACCGTCACCCCACAGGCTGAACCTCAGGGACTAACAGCGGGTGAACAATTCCGTCTCGACAGTATGCAGAAGGAGCATGATTATGAGCTCCGCGAAACAGAACTTCGGCAACACCGTGGGACAGATCCTCAGGACATCATAGGGGTAATGATCCCAATCATCGCGATCTTCGGTTCCTTCTTCGTTGTCTGGCGGGGTATCGAATCCAAACGTGTACTGCGTATGGCCATGATCGAAAAGGGTATGGACCCCTCTCTTCTCATCGATCGCAACGACGAGTCGAGCAAGAAATACGGCGCACTTCGTTTTGGTATGTTGCTCGCCGGAGTGGGACTCGGTCTGCTCGTTGCCTTCGTGATCGTGAGTTCTTCCATGATCAATGAAAACCACCAGCCCCTTGTCTTTATCTCCAGCTCCCTCCTCTTTGGCGGAATAGGGCTTATCGGCTATCATTTGATCGCCAACCGTCTCGAAAAGAAATGACCGACGCAGAGATCATAGACCGTGTGTTGTCAGGCAACCAACAGGCATATGCTTTGTTGGTTGCTGCATATCAACGAAAGGCTCTGTCGCTTGCACAACGACTAATGCAGAACGATCACGAAGCCGAAGATCTGGTGCAAGACGCCTTTGTTAAGGCCTATACGTCCCTGGCCAGTTTCAGAAGGGGCTCCTCCTTTGCAACATGGTTCTATAGGATCGTCTACACAACTTGTCTCAATGCTCTTCAAAAACAGCGACGAATGCCAATTGCATTGCAGCTTGACGAAGAAGTCACACCGTCATGGATCGAACCGGAACTTTTTGATGAGCTCTCTCGCGACACAGTTGAGCAGGTCCTTCGCGAAGAAATGTCTCTCATGCCCCCACTCTACGCCGCTGTGATGGAGCTCTTCTATGGTGAAGAGTGTTCCTATGAACAGATCGTAAAGATTACCGGTATGCCCCTTGGCACGGTGAAGACCCGCCTCAACAGAGGCCGAACGTTATTAAGGACTGCACTTTTAAAGCGTTGTCCGGATCTGGAGCTGTCCAATGCCTAACACACCCGAACACAACGAACTCCTTGCAAAACTTCTCGACGGATCTCTCAAGCCGGATGAATGGGCGCGGGCGAGAACGCTTTGGGGAGAAGCCCAGCTGCGCGATATGTTGTCCGGTGAACAGCGACTGCGCGAGCTTTATCAAGCCACAGAACAATCAGCTGCTTCGCAAGATCTCACTTCGGCGATCATGAATCGCGTTGCCCTCGCACCAGCTCCCAACAGAGCCTTGTTCTGGATACTCAAGTATGGTGGACTTCTCGGCACTGCCATCTTCTTACTTGGTCTGTCAACCGTAATGATTGCGTTTTCCGGATCCACTCCTGTCTCCTTTACGTTTACAGCACCGGATATTGACGGAACGATAGCGCTTTGGGGAATCCCGGTGATGATCCTCATTGGTGTTGGGATTTGGCGGATGGAGACAGCCTAGAACCGTATCTTGCGCCATGCCATTGCTCTCGGTACGCAACCTCACACATACGTATCCGAACGGGTTCCAAGCGCTCAAGGGAATTTCTTTTGACGTGGAGGCCGGGGAGTTCCTCGTCGTCATCGGTCTGTCCGGATCTGGCAAGAGCACCTTACTTCGTTGCCTCAACCGGCTTATTGAGCCTACTGGTGGAACGATCACGTTCGACGGCAAAGACGTAACTCACATCGCCAACGATCCACTGCGCAAACACCGCGGTCAGATCGGCATGATCTTTCAGCACTTCAACCTTATCCCCCGACACAGCGTCCTGAACAATGTGTTGTATGGGGCTCTGGGGTCAACGGGGACTCTTACTGCCATGCTTGGCAGGTTCTCCGAAGAACTCCGCACACGTGCGCTTGAAGCACTACGTGTGGTAGGCATCGCAGAAAAATCCGGCGTTAGGGCAGATGCACTTTCCGGCGGACAACAACAACGAGTTGCCATCGCTCGCGCACTGATGCAACAACCGCGCATGCTCTTGGCAGATGAACCGGTTGCTTCGCTCGACCCATCAACGTCACATTCCGTAATGACCTACCTCGAGCGGATCAACAAGGACATGGGAACAACGGTGATCTGCAATCTTCACTTTCTCTCACTTGTCCGCCAATACGCAACTCGCGTTATCGCACTCAAGGACGGCCAACTTGTCTTCAATGGTTCACCGCATGACATCACCGAAGAGTGGTTCACAACCATCTATGGTGAAGATGCGGTGGAAGTGGAGATTCGTTAATGTGCTAATGAAGAGAATGATGTCCATAGTGATCGATCTTTTGCTTGGTGCTACAGTTGTGGCATTGATAGAAAGGGTCATTGTACCATCCTTGATGGATGTGAAGCCATGGGCGTTTGGACCAATGTCTATAGGTATCATCATTAGTGGTGCCATCCTTTGGGCTTTGATCGGCGTGCTCCGTGGCGCATCATTGGGTCGACTCTACACAGGCCTGGACGTTCCAGAAGGTCAGGCTCGCACGATCGTTACACATCTGGGATGGATTGCGCTTACAGCGTGCATCATCGGCGGTTGGATCATCACAGACATCTCACCCATCGAGTTCCTTTCCGGTGAAGGATTGCAGGGGGCAGGTCGCATCTTCGGTGCCCTCCTCACGCCTGAGTTCGATGTGATCGGCGAAGCACTCGCAGCCATGGTCGTTACGATCTTCACTGCCTTTATGGCCACCGTGGTTGCAGTCCCCTTAAGTTTTCTTCTGAGTTTCCCCGCCGCTCGAAACGTGATGGCAACTAGCCCCTTAGGCAAAACCATCTATATGGGGCTTCGCATCATCCTCAACATCATGCGTTCGATGGAGCCTATCATCTGGGCAATCATCTTTAGTGTTTGGGTTGGTATCGGACCATTTGCAGGTATGCTGGCCTTAGTCATTCACACCGTTGCATCCCTTACAAAGCAATACAGTGAGCAAATCGAAGACGTCAACGCCGGCCCAATAGAGGCTATCTCTGCCACCGGTGCCAATCGCATACAAGTCCTGTGGTTCGCCATTGTCCCGCAATGTGTTATCCCCTTCCTGTCCTTCACCATCTACCGTTGGGACATAAACGTCCGCATGGCCACCATCATCGGCTTTGTAGGGGGCGGAGGGATCGGTACCCTCCTCACTCAATACCAAGGTCTAGCACGCTATCACGAAGTGGGCACACTCGTGATCCTTATCACCGCGGTTGTCTGGATCCTGGATGTTGTGAGTGCTAGGGTGCGAGAAGCGTTGCGTTAGATTGTTAGAGTGCTAGATTGTTAGAGTGCTAGATTGTTAGTGTGCTAGTGTGCTAATGTGCTAATGTAACCCCGTAACTAGTAACTGGTAACTGGTAACTGGTAACTAGTAACTGGTAACTAGTAACTGGTAACTAGTAACTAGTAACTAGTAACTAGTAACTGAGTAACTGCTGGAGCACCTTCATATCGATATCTGCGAGTTTCTTGACGTAGAGGCAGCCTTTGCCGGCTTTGAATTTGCCGAGCTTGGCGAGGAGGTCTTGATGTTGTTCGAAACCGCCGTGGAGGTAGAGCGTAAGATTTGCGGCGCGGGGTGAGAAGCCCATAGGAAACCAGTCGAGTTCTCGGCCGGAGGCGTACTTGAGGTGGAGGGTACCGAAGCCGACGATGCTTGGTCCCCACATCTTGGGCTCACATTTTGTGAGTTTCTTCATGAGCTCGAGTACGGTTAAACAATCAGCGCGCATTCCCTCGTTGGGAATGCGCGCTAAAAAGTCAGATACGGAGAGCTCCGTTTGTTTCGTTTTGAGTTCGGCTTTTGCCATGCCCCTTACCCTTTGAAGTCGAATTCTCCCATGTTGACGCCACCGATCCAACGGCGGCGATCGAACTTTTCCATGTTCTTGTTGCAGACGATCTGGAAAGCAGTTGAATTTCCTTGCTTAGCAATGTCTACAGACCAACCGAGGAAGATCTCCCAACAACGGTACCACCACTGACCATACTCGTCATAGACAGCGTCGCGGTTGATCATCCAATTGTCATACCATTGTTGGATGGTTTGCGAGTAGTGAATACCAACATTCTCAACACTGTGGATCTCGAAGCCGGCCTTCTCCAAACGTGCGACAACGAAGGATAGAGGCATGCTGGCATCGGCACCTGGGAAGATGTATTCATTCATGAAGGCGCCCCAGATGAGCGACTCTTTGTGAATACCAGCCTTGAGTCCGGCGATCTGAAGGTAGAATAAACCATCGTCCTTGAGGAGTCCGGCGATTTGATTCATAAAACGTTGGAAATACTTCACACCTACGTGCTCAGCCATTTCCAGACAGGTGATCTTGTCGTACTTGTCTTGTGGAATAGCTCGGTAGTCCATACGAAGGCAACGTGCTGAATCCTTCACGCCCCATTCGGCGATCTGTGCATTACCGTGATCTACGCCGGCTTGTGCGATGGAAATACCGGTGGAGTCCGTTCCGAAGTACTTCGCCGTATGTGCAACAAGCGTTCCCCAACCGCAACCGATATCAAGCAGGCGTTCGCCCTTCTTGAGTTGGAGCTTTTGGCTGACAAGGTTAAGCTTGTTGTCTTGTGCTTGTGTGAGAGTTTCGTTGCCGTCCTTGTAGAAGGCCGACGTGTAGATCATACGCTCTCCAAGGAAACCCTTGAAGAAGTCGTTACGACGATCATAGTGATCACGTACGATGCGCTCATCCTGCTTTTTTGAGTGGATGGCAAGCTGCGGAATGAACTTGTTGAAGATGAAGCCGATATGGTGGCCTACGATGTCGTAGTTGAAGTATGCTTCCCGACTCTGCAACAGTGTTTGAACGTCTACCGTTACGTCGACCCGACCGTTCATGTAGTCTTCGATGAAGTTCGTGATCGGGGTCTTCTGGCCGTTCTTGTAGCGCGATTTTACCTTCGGGTCGCGGACAACCACGAGATCCAGAATGTTCTTCGACAGGGGGACGTTTGACGCCATATGCTGCTTTCTTCGATAGAGAGTAATTTGCTTGGAAGTTGTAAGAATACGGGATTCGGCCTTCGAAACCGTCATTTTTTTATCGACAGAAGCAAGGATTCGCCCCCTATTTCGTCTCACCGCTGTTACAAATACGACAAACACCCCTACCTATGGCAACCATCCACCAGACGATCGAAACAAAGAAAACAGTGGTAGAAATGCGCCACTCCATTGACAGTAAGCTGTTGAGCAGGCCGGAGCTCGCACTTTTACTCGATGACCACCGCTGGGAAGGCAATGTTCTCCATGCAAAGGGGAAATTGGGCCATGGGACCATCACCCTTGAACATGGTCGTGTAATTGTGCACATCGAGCTATCATTGTTCGGTTCCGCAGCAAAGGGACAGATCGAGGAAGCCCTCGGAAAACAGCTACAGCGACTCGGGGAATAACATGAGCTTCGTTCACCTTCACAACCACACACACTTTTCCCTTCTCGATGCGGCAGCCAGTCCGCAAAGCATGATCGATGCTGCCGTTAAGGACGGACAAAAGGCTCTTGCGATAACAGATCACGGTGTGATGTTTGGATGTTTTGAGTTCTATAAGAAGGCAAAAAAGGCCGGAGTGAAGCCGATCATCGGCTGCGAGGTCTACATTGCTGTGAAGAAACACACAGATCGCGAGAAGGTGCAAGACGCCGGAAAGAAGCGCAATTACTACCACCTGGTGTTGTTGGCAAAGAACGAAACGGGATATCGCAATCTCATCAAACTCACCTCGATCGGTCATACGGCCGGCTATTACTACAAGCCGCGTATCGATATGGACTTGCTACGCGAGTATCATGAGGGGCTGATCGCTACATCAGCTTGTTTGGCCGGACCTATTAACGCCCCGATGTTGGCCGGTGACGAAGCAACGGCTCGACGGAATGCGATTACACTGAAAGAGATTTTTGGTGAGGACTTCTACATCGAACTTCAAGATCATGGTCTCCCTGAAGATCGTCATGTCCTAGAGTTCGCTCCCCGACTCGCCAAAGAGCTCGGCATTCGCTTGGTGGTCTCCAATGACGCACACTACGTCAAGAAAGAAGATGCCGTAGCTCACAATGTATTGCTGCACATCAACAAGGACACGTCCTTCTCTCGCGACGGATCATTTGATGTGCGAACAGACCTGCGCTATAAGGTACCGGAGATGTACCTCAAGACGCAGCAACAGATGAAGGATCTCTTTAAAGACTTTGCCGAAGGTATCGAGTCCACACAAGAGATCGCAGACAAGGTGGATCTGACGATCCCCACGGAACTGCAGCTTCCCAAGTTCCCCATCCCTGAGGAGAGCGACGCTACAACGTTAGAGGACTACCTCGAAGAACTAACGATGAAGGGGCTTGATGAACGCTTCCCTATTCTTACGAATGAGATCCTGGATCGTGTAGGATTTGAGCTGAACGTAATCAAACGCATGGGATATGCGGGATACTTCCTCATTGTGTGGGACTTCATTCGAGCAGCACGGGAAATGGGTGTACGTGTTGGACCGGGTCGCGGCTCGGCAGCGGGATCGTTGATTGCCTATGCATTACGTATCACGGACATTGATCCGTTGAAGTACGACCTGCTCTTTGAGCGGTTCTTGAATCCGGATCGCGTATCGATGCCCGATATCGACGTTGACTTCTCAGATGACAAGCGTGAACGTGTGATCGAATACGTCAAGGAGAAATACGGCGCCGACTCTGTAGCTCAGATCATTACCTTCGGTACCCTTTCGTCGCGGGCAGTACTTAAGGATGTTGGCCGCGTGATGGGGATCGATCTTGCCACCATCAACAGCATCACGGATAAAATCCCGGTGATCCTCGGCAAGGTCCACTCCCTGAAGGATGCACTGGAACTGCCCGAACTACGGTGGTTGAAAACGTCGGACGATCCAAAGCTGAAAGACATGATCAGCTATGCCCTCACGCTTGAGGGATTTGCTCGTAATGCCTCGTTGCATGCCGCGGGTGTGGTTATCGCTCCGGGTCCTATCAGCGACTTCGTTCCGGTCTACAAGACCCCTACCACTGAGTCCGCTACCCAATACAACATGAAGGACCTCGAGGAGGCCGGACTGTTGAAGATGGACTTCTTGGGCCTGCGCACGCTCAGTATCATCGACGAAACACTCGAGCAGATCAAGCGCAATCATGGCCTTGACGTAGACATCGACACGATAGATTTCGACGATCCGGCAACGTATGAGCTGTTTGCACGTGGTCAGACACAGGCTGTGTTCCAGTTCGAATCCGACCCGATGCAGAAGGCCCTGAGAGAACTCAAGCCAACAGTGCTTGATGACCTCATCGCCATGAACGCCCTCTATCGTCCGGGTCCGATGGGTAATATCCCGGACTTCATCGACCGAAAGAACGGACGTAAGCCGATCGAGTATCTGCACCCGCTCATGGAGCCGATCCTCAACAAGACCTATGGCATCATTGTCTATCAAGAACAGGTGATGCAGCTCGTACAGACCCTTGCCGGATTCACCCTTGCTCAGTCCGACGTGATGCGCCGGGCCATGGGAAAGAAGGACGAGAAGTCGATGTCCGAGCAGCGATCCAAGTTTGTGGAAGGGGCGAAGACCCACGCAAACATCGACGAAGCTCTTGCCACGGAGATCTTCGACCTTATCCAGAAGTTCGCTGCCTACGGCTTTAACAAATCACACTCAGCGGCCTACGCCTATTTGGCCTTCCAAACAGCCTGGCTTAAGGTGCACTACCCTGCCGAGTTCCTTGCAGCGAATATGACGGCGGAGTTAAGCGATCAGAATAAGATCGTCACGCTGATCGACGAAGCGAAGAGATTCAACATCAACGTCCTTCCGCCGGACGTGAATAGGTCGATGGCCACCTTTGTTGCCGATAAGAACGTGATCTACTTTGGCATGGCAGGCATCAAGACCGTGGGGATCTCTGCGGTGGAGGCTATTGTTGAAGCGCGACGAGAAGCCCCCTTCACCTCGATGTTTGACTTTGCTGCTCGAGTAGAAAAGAAGGTTGTGAACAAACGTGTTCTGGAAGCACTGGTGTGTTCCGGTGCCTTTGACACACTCAAACATGGTCACCGTGCACAGTTGTTTTCGGTGATCGATACTGCGCTTCATTATGCATCACAAGTGCAAGACGATGCTCTATCGAGTTCCGGCGGACTCTTTGGCACAGAGGATATTGAACGTCCAAAAGAGCCGGCACTTCCGCGTATGGAACCATGGCCGGAACGAGAACGGCTTCGCAAGGAACGCGACTACCTGAGCTTCTATATATCCGGGCATCCGCTTCAGGAATATGCCCTTGCGGTGCAATCTTTCAGCACGCTGTTGTTGTCGAAACTCGATCCTGAGAAGACCGGTTCACAGACGCGACTTTGTGGGCTCATCAGCGATATCCGTACAAAATTGGATAAGCGCGAGAATACCATTGCGTTTGTAAAGGTTGAACAATACACCGGTTCGGTTGAGTGTATTTTCTGGAGCGACAAGTACAAACAGTTTGCTGAGTTGCTCAAGCCCGACACCGTAGTGGTGATGATGGGCAAATGTGAGATCAGCGGAGACACTGTGAAGATGGTGGTTGATGACGTGCTCACGTTGGAACAGGCAGAAAAGAAGTTTTCCAGGGGATACGTTGTATGTATCAGGCCTGATGCTGTGAGCGATGAGCAACTCGCCAAGCTCAAGGATCGCTGTAACACGTCAGACGCAGAGGACAGCCTCTCCTTTGTAGTAATGCGTCCGGATGGAAAGCGACAATATTCCTCGATGATGAAGATCAAGACATCAAAGGAGAATACAGCCTTCCTCTGCTCTACGTTTGGCGAAGCAAACGTATTGATCGACACGGAACGATGATACTGTAGGTCAATGTGAGAAAGAACTGACTCGATTCTTCATCGGGACTTCCGTGCTCGCTGCATGATGAGTCGCGTAAGCTCTTCTTGGAACCGTGCTTCAAAGGCAATGTAGGTTGCGTATTGACGAACACTAAGCAGCGGTTTCACATCTGCGTGACGTTTATTGATTGCCTGTTCAAATGCCTCCATAGCTGCAAGCACGGCTTCTGTCTTAGACTTCAGAACAGACTCTTCGGCACCAGACTCCGTTGCTTCACGAAGGTCGATGGCCTTGCGATCGAGGTCCTTTTTGGCATTGATCACAGCCCCCTGATAGCGATTGTAGGCGGAGAAGAACTTCTCCACCTGATCACCTTGCAGGTTAAGGACGTCGAGCAATCTCATCTTGCGAAGGTCTTCGATCTTCTGCATCATCCTTTCGCGAGGGGGCGGACCATCGAAGTCATCGTCTTGGGCAACAACCGTGGTCGTGCCCAGCATGACCAACGTTAGAATGATCGTGAGTTTAGAGACCATTGTTCTGTACTCCCAGTAGAACGTCTACGTCAGAATCCTGAAGTGTCCACGTTGCGGACTCACTCACAGACTGCGTGATCGTTTCGATGATCTGTTCTTCTTCTGCATCGGCGAGAATAGCAGCAACGTCCGTTGTAGAGACGCTACGCGCTGTAGTCTTTCTTTGAGGTGTTTCAATAACTGTGGGCAACGCAACCGGCTCCACAATGTGTTCGGTTCTCATAGCTGTTGGTTGAAGTTGAATTGGTGCTTGTGTTGGCACCGGATCCTCACGCAGGACGATGACCACTGCTGCGGCTGCTGTGAGTGCTGTTGCAGCAAAACCGAGGAAGAGACCACGTCGAGGACGATGTGCACGCTGACGGGCCTCGTGGACGAACACACTCAGGTTTCGTGTAGCTGCATCAGCCTCACGGTGGATCTGTTCCGCAGTATGCGTAAATGATGAAGCAAGAGCACTCGATTCCTGTTCACTGAATTCTTCAGCGAGCAAGGCACGCAGTTCTTCTTGTGCAGATAACGTTTTGTTAGGCTTTGACATGATCAAGCCACTCCTCGTAATATTCACTTGTTCGAATGGCAGCAGCGATCTTTTTCACTGCCCAGTGATAGTTCGCCTTGAGAGCGCCCTCGCTGGTGCCTGTGATCGCGCTGATCTCTTCGTAGGACAGTTCGTCGTAATAGCGCATGCAGAACGTTTCGCGTTGTTTTGGCGGGATCGTAGCAAGGACAGTACGGAAGTACGTTTCAAACTCCGACTGTTCAGCATGTGTTGCAGGCGAATGATCAGCCCCCTTCACATCTCTCTCCCCTTCACCTTCACCAATGGCAAAGAAGCTCAAGATCCGTTTCTTCCTGCGCATGTTGAGGCAGACATTCACCGTGATGCGATACAGCCACGTTTGGAGCGTGCTTTCGCCCTTGAATTCGCCCAATTTCTGAGATGCCCGCAGGAAGACCTCTTGAGCCGCGTCCTGGGCATCCTCAACATGACTGAGCTGTCGGAACGCCACACTATAGACAAACCGCTGATGCTTCCGCACAAACGCCGTTATCGCACGGTCTTGCTGACCCGTCCGATACGCGTCCAGTATGTCCGCATCACTGTCCAATATGAGTGCCATGCTGCCCACGGTTTCCTGTCCAAACGTCATTAGTTCAATTTAGCTGACCTTGGACTCATGGCGGTGCGGGAGGTTTAATGGGTGGGACGAGGTCCCTCGTCGCTCCGGGCACGGCATGCCGTACCCCTACGCTTCTTGGGATGACGCTGTCTGCTCTACATCCATTAACGAAGACTCTTGGCTCATCCCCCTGCCCCTTCTCATTCTGAGAAGGGGTGCCGGTTCGTGTCGTCAATCGAATAGTTATTGCCTTTTTCTGCGCCATTTTTTGGTTCTCAGATCCCTCGTCGCTCCGCTTCTCGGGATGACGCTGTCTCCGTTCTATCTAAAGGAAGAAACGCGAGCACCATCCAGGATAGTGCTCGCGTTTCTCTTAACACGCAAAACAGC
>CALMZQ010000182.1 GCA_937870915.1 uncultured Ignavibacteria bacterium | reverse complement strand
CTATTCGCTATTCACTATTCGCTATTCACTATTCGCTATTCACTATTCGCTATTCACTATTCGCTATTCACTATTCGCTATTCGCTGTTCGCTGTTCTCTGTTCGCTGTTCTCTGTTTCAAACAATAATCATACGTCCGATCATAATACTCCAAGGCAATCTCTGCGGCTGTGGCTAGGTCACCCGTGCTGACGGCTTCTATGGCTTGTTTGCAACGTTCACCGCCAAGTTTCCGTCGGATGCGTTCAAAGGCTGCAATGAGTCCTTCCGGGGTGGCATTGCCATAGTCCTCTACCAGATTGATAACTCGCTGCTCTCGAGGCACATCCAGAACGTCTATCGGCGCTTGCTGCATTGCGTTGTAGAATACATCGGGGATCACCACAGTTCCGATGTTCTGGCTCTCGTCTTCAACCCACAAGGTTTGCTGGGCGGATAGGCGGTGCAGATCTCGACACATCAGATTCATGAAGTGTTCCGTAGTGGGCTGCGGTAGTTCGCCGAGAGCGCCAAACGAGGAGCCTTTGTGATTGGCGAGACCTTCGAGGTCGAGGATCTGCTCGCCCCTTACCATCAATTGATGGAGATAGTGGGTCTTGCCCGACCCTGTTCTGCCACCCACTACATGGAGCTTCCATGGACGGGAGATGATCGCCAAGCCCCATGCTCGGAAGCCCTTGTAGCCGCGCGGAATAACACGCACGTTCAGTCCGGCAGTAGTGAATAACCAACCCATGGACGAACTGCGCATGCCCCCTCTCCAACAATAGACGATAAGGGGCTTTCCTAACGCTCGAGCCTCTGCAACGAAGTCCGCAAGCTTTGGGCCTACGATCTTGAGGCCAATATCAATGGCTGACTCTCTACCATTTTGGACATAGGCGGTTCCAACACGGGCGCGTTCTTCATCGTTGAAGATGGCGATGTTGATAGCACCGGGAACGTGTCCGGCAGCATATTCAGCCGGAGATCGCACATCAATCACGGCGTATTCATCAGAGAAGAGATCGTCAAACACCGTAGTCATCATGGTCCGGGATCTGCGAGTATTCACTCACAATGTTTGCTGCTGGTTCGGAACGTTTCCGATACATCCCCAATGCGTGGTCGAGATCAACTTCAATTGACTCTACATCACGAACAACAATTGTTGATGCACGTTCTCGACGTTGATATAGCCAGGACGTAATGATACGCAGTTCGTCGAGTTCTCGGTCGTTAAACGCCCCTTTCGGAGCATCACTGAGGAAGACTGTGCGGAGCGCTTCAACAAGCGGACGTCTGTCCGCACCGGTACCAATCACACGCTGATAGGCAAGACGTCCGGCACGCAATGCATAGACCTCTACAGTTGAATACCGGTCACTGGTAGGCACAATGATCACGACATTCGTGTCCGTAACAGCAAGGGGCTTATCGCTACCATGCAGCGTTACACGCTCAATCTCACGAATTCCATCGCGAAGCATGGCGGCACGTTCGTAGTCGAGCGTTGATGCTGCGTCCTCCATCTGCGATGCGAGTTTGGCGATTGCGCCCGACTCCACATTCATCAGGAACCGACGAGCACGTTCCACACTGTCGCGATAGTCATCAATGGTCTGATGCAACGCACACGGACCGAAACACTTCTTAATGTGATAGTCAAAACACGGTCGGACATCTGCATCCGGAAAGAGCTCGCCACTACATGTGCGGAGATTGTGCTCGCGGATCACCATTTCGCTGATCCGTTCGGCCATCCGACGGTTACGGAATGGACCAAAATATTCAGCGCCATCATCATCAATGCTCTGCACAAGCTCAACACGAGGGAACGCCTCGTCTGTGATCTTCAAGAAGGCAGGAGGATGGTATTCCAGTCCCGCACGGTTGTGCAACGGGTGTTTGGTCTTAATCTCCCTCGACTCCAACAACATCGCTCCAAGCTCTGTGCCCGTAGTCTCCCATTCAACGTGACGTATGTAACGCACCATTTTCCGTACCGACGTGCCATGTAGCGGGCCATCGTGGAAGTAGGTATTCACGCGATTTCGTAGAGACTTTGCCTTCCCAACATACAGCACCGTCTTCTTGGTGTTCAGGAAGTAATACACGCCGGGTTCATCCGGCAGTTCGTTGAGTCGGGGTGCAAGAAGTTGTTTAACCTTTGATGTCGACTTCGAAGATGTGGTAGACTTTGGTGCGTGCTGCAACGCGATCAGATCGCCAAGTGTTAGTGCGTCGTGCTCGCCCCTTGCCCTCTCGATCAATTTCAACAAGACCTTTGCCGTTGCCTCAGTATCGCCCATGGCGCGATGTCGAGCAGCAATGCTGCACCCATAGAAATCCGCCACTGCGCCAAGGTTGTGTTTCGGCAGACCAACACTGAGCCTGCGCGACAGTCTACACGTACATAGTCGCAACACATCCGGAATAGGTTCCCCCATTCGTTCAATGGCCTTGCTCACAAAGCTCCAATCGAAGCCTACGTTGTGACCAACAAAGACCACTACCTTCTCATCCGATGACAACTCAGAAACGATAGGGGGCAGTACAACATCCTCATCGGGAGCTCCGGCCACCATCTCATTAGTGATCCCCGTCATCATCTGTATAAAATCCGGAATCGGCTGGTGCGGATTGATCAACGATTCATAGCGCACCATGATCTCATCATCCTCAACAACACACATAGCGATCTCCGTCATCCGGTGATCGCCAGCCTTACCGCCAGTTGTTTCTACGTCGATGACAACGAAGCGGACGTTTTCGAGGAGCGTGGTAAGCATGCTAATGTGCTAATGTGCTAATGTGCTAGTGTGCTGGTGTGCTAGTGTGCTGGTGTGCTAGTGTGCTAGTGTGCTGGTGTGCTAGTGTGCTGGTGTGCTAGTGTGCTGGTGTGCTGGTGTGCTGGTGTGCTAGTGTGCTAATAGTTGTAGTGAACGGCAAAGCGATTAACACATTAGCATATTAGCACATTAGCACATTAACGCCTCAACACCGGCATCTCGATCGACACGTCCGTCTCACTTCCCGGCACGCCGGCTACCTTGTCTGTTGGTGATTCGTAGTGATAGAGGGACATCGAGAATGTGCCTGGAGCAGGGGCTGGGTCGTTGGTAGATTGCAGATTGAATAGCAGTCCTACGGGCAGGTCGCGGGAGTCTCTATCAAGAACAATTACCGCCCCCTGCTGTTCACTGATGGTATAGAGGAACTGATGATCGTCCTTCTCTTCTTCAATTGATACTGTGAGATCGATCGTGGGGCTAACGGAACGATTCTCGAGCTTGACTGTGCAGGCATACAACACACCGGCTGAGAGCTTCATGGTATCGATGCGATTGGGGTTGTTGCCCCCTACTCCATCGATATCCTCCCACACATAGACAAGTGTGTCGCCAAGCACATTGGTTGGGCGCAGCGTGAACGTTACCGTGGTGATTACATCATGATCATTTACATCATCGGGAGCGTTGGATGACTCTTTGCATCCGACTAGAACGAGCGCTGCCAAAAGAAACGCAGATGCGAGGGATATTGTGGACTTCATACGATCCTCAGAAGG
>CALMZQ010000181.1 GCA_937870915.1 uncultured Ignavibacteria bacterium | reverse complement strand
TACCGCTGAAAGATCTCGTCATCTGGGATGCCAAAGAGAATGCGAATATCATTGCCCTTGGAGGCTGCATACGCAAGCATCTCTTGTTGAATGATGATCACCGAGTCCACAACCTGAGGGGCTTTGTTGTCGAGCCACACCATTGTAAGTGTGGTACTATCGATCACTGCCTTGAGAGCCTCGCGAAGGGTTGGTATCGATTCACCATTTACAAGCCTCGCCGCAAGACGCATCTGAAGCAATGTGTAGTTCTCCACGGCTCCGATCACATACGGACTCGGCACTGTTCTGGCTGTAAACGTTGGATCATGAAAGACGATCGGAATGTGCTCCTTTGTCATGTGAACATCGATCTCAATAGCTGTTGCACCCAGTGCGCTTGCGAGCATCATCATTGGGATACTGTTCTCGGATCTTCCAAGACGTTCAGAATTCCGTCCACCGCCACGGTGTGCGATGATCTGAAACTTGCGCAGTCGGGCCTTGATCTGTCCAAGTTTCCGCAGTCGAATGTTCTCTCTTCCCGAACCGAGTTGCAGTACACCGCGGAGGATCAGCCCCTTTCCATTTCCTTTTCCATCTACGAGATCCTTGCCACCTTCAGATGCGGGGACTACGAGGTCGAGTCTACCTGCGTCAGGCCCGGTCACAGCCCTCCATGTAGAGATAAAGACGGCAGAGTCTCCTCGTGCACCCCCAGCGCCTGCAACAAATGTTACGTTACGAGCAGCATAGATGGTGAAGCGAAGTCCGTCGAATCTTACGGCTACAGAATCGCCGAGTCTACCTTTTCCGTCTTCTACGGCGTATACTCCGCTCATGATA
This sequence comes from uncultured Ignavibacteria bacterium, assembly GCA_937870915.1. GTDB lineage: Bacteria > Bacteroidota > Ignavibacteria > Kapaibacteriales > Kapaibacteriaceae > UBA10438. Next base: position 196 of record CALMZQ010000181.1, on the reverse strand, counting down.
TTGCGACGACTCCCGTCGAGTGGAGTGGTGTTGGCAAGCTCCGACGAATAGTCAATGATAGGCAATTGCACAGGGTCCAATTGACTTACGCAACCAGCCACGATCAAGGCAACTACTACAAGCGTGAGAGGTCTCATAGGATGAATCCCACAAAGAATTCTGTTGAAAAGAGACGGTCCTCAAATGTGTTGTAGAG
>CALMZQ010000180.1 GCA_937870915.1 uncultured Ignavibacteria bacterium | reverse complement strand
TGCTTCTCAAACGAGGCAACACGCTTACGGTCGACCCCAAAGACGGCAAAGAACTCATGCCAGAAGGTTTTGGCTTCTGCGTCCTCAGACACCTCATCCTTCCATCGTTCGGCAAAAGCAGTGGCGTTTGCGCGTATATCGGTAAGAGCTAACATGGAGAAATATAAGGCAGAGCGATTCGCTGGTTGAATTGCGTTTTCAACGCTACCTATCAACTTCGATTGTTGAGTTGGTCGAGATGTGAGTAAGAGTACTCTAGATGATCCTAAAAACGACTGTTATTTACCCGTTTCCTCGTTAATGCTCGTTCTTTTGCCTTCCGTGAAACACTAACTGTAGGGTAACGGGAGTGGCATGGGAAGTGCATTCCAGCGAAAGAGGCGAGTTGAAACTGTGTCTGGAGGTCGAATATGGCAGTTGCGGGCTGCATTGTTCCAATGGAACACTCACGGAACACTAACCGAACACTAGCTTAATCACGCGAAATGTGGATTCAACGGTCGAGCATGGACGTTCATGTGCTCGTTTGAAGCGATCTCCGGTTTGCAACAGACAGGAATTCCATGTCCGTGAACCGAAATACGTTGATTGTTAGACCTGAATGCGCCTTCAGTTCGCGTTATGCACGCGATTTCCCATGCTTTATGGAGCCGAATCGTCGCAGAAGGCTATAGAATAGGGTGATTGAGCCGTAGGGAACTCGATCAAATGGGGGATCATTTCATAATCAAACCATAGATCAAATCGCAATCAAATCGCAATCAAACGACCCCCCAAACGACCACCCTAACGATACCCCCAAGGACGTAATGTGAAGGTTTTGGGGACAGAAGTGCAGGAGGAGAAGTCAGAATCTACTCGTTTCCTGACAGTGCAAGGTAGTTCTCGATGCTTTTTCGCGTGATAAGGTGACGTCGACCTACGTGGGTGCCGGTGAGTGCGCCGGATTTTAAGAGCCGATGTATGGTTGTGCGTGTTACACGGAGGTAGTCGGCGGTTTCATTGATGGATAGGAGATCAGGAAGTACTGTGGTGACGTGAACCTGGGCTGGATCGGGGTTGGTCGTTGATGGTGCAACGTCCGTTGACGTCAATTCCGGAACAACGGGCTGACGGTCTTCCTGAAGTTCCGAAATGCGGTCGTTGATGAGCCCGGTAACAACTACACGGTAGGTTGTGATGGTGCGGTTGATGATGTCCGCGCTGAGTATGTCAAAGATGCCAGCGCCAACCTCGCGGATGATGGCGGTGAAGGCGAGCATCAGGTCTTGGTCGAGGAGTCGACCATACACGTACGCAATGTCGCGAACGTTCCGGTCAGTGAGGTCGGGCATCCCGGTGAGCATGTCGGGGAAGACCTGCATCACGTGCTCGATCACTAAACGTTGTTTGTTGGTTTCGAGGTCTGCCCGCGACATGATCTCTGCGTATCGTTTCTCTGCATCACCAAATGCGGGAGTTGATTCCATGTGTTGCAAGAGTGGCTCAACTGCGCGACGTAATGCTGCAACGAAGTCTTCATCATCAGCGAGGAGTAACATCGCCCCCTGTTGGGATAAGGGATCGAGAACATAGCCAGGCAAGCCCATCCTTCTCTCGGCGTTTCGAAGGTGACGGAAGGTTGTGCCGATGTTCAGTGTTGCCAGACGACGTCGCACAATATCAAGAAGTCCTATGCTGTCACGCGTTGTTAAGGACTCTAGTGCCGGTGCTAACTGTGATGGAATGAAGAGTGCAGCGTCTCGACATTGAACATCACGTTGCGTGCTGAGCCATTCGATACGTTTCTTTCTTCCTACGCCTTTGTGGATCATAACTAGTTCACTGGCGAGGATCTGACGTGCGTGATCCATCGCAATCGGATCGATGAGTATTGCATCGGTGATGTTCATAGTTGTTCCCATGCTTTACAGATCATGTCGCGGATCGCATCTTCATCGAGGATGATATAGTAGGTCTGCATCATGCCCTTTGCCGCATGACCAGTAGCTATTGACGTGACGGCTTCCGGAATTCCGAATCGAACGGACGTAGTGATGTAGGTGCTTCGAGCAACGTGCGTAGTGAGTAATTCAAAACGTTGGTACTTGGACTCGACGCGTTTCCCACCTTGATAATGTGATACGATGGTGGTCTTGTCCATTCCAATATGAGCTCCTAGGACTTTGAGTTCGCGGTTCATTTCTTGGTTGGTTGGGAATCGGAATTCCTTGGAAGGGAAGCGCTGTAACACCTGACGCAGAGGAGTGGTGATTGGGATCATGCATTGTGCATCTGTCTTTTCAGTGGTGAACCTGATCACACCCGCATCGTCATCGAAGTGGCTTGGTTCTATGAGCCTGACGTCTCCATACCGTAGACCTGTATAGGTCTGGATCAGAAAGAGATCGCGGGTTCGCGCTAGTCGTGGTTGACTCGATAGGTCTGCATCACGTAAGGCTCGAAGCTCGTCAACGGTGAGCGCGATAGCCTTCGTCGTTCTCTTGTCTCTCCAGAATCTCTCCCATGCAGAAGATGAATGATACTCCTTCTGCCTGGCCCACTTCATGAATGTCTTGAGAACCTTTGTGTGATTTGAGATAGTAGAATCTCGCAGACCTCTCTCGTTCAAAAGCCATGCACTGTAGTCGGCGTGGAACTCTTCATCGATCATCTCGAAGGTCAACGTCTTATGCTTGAGTTTGCTCCATTGCTTCAGGTCTTCAAGAACAAGTTTGTAGAGACTTAACATTCTGGGCCCAGGGCGATTCGTAGTGATCATGCCATTGGGTGTGCGGATTGTGTATTTCTCGATGAACTCATCGAACCTTTCGAGAAATGTCGCAGGCTTCTGATCAGAATCATCTTCGATAGGGCGGAGAAAGGATCGAATACGTTCGGTGAAGTTTGTGAGATCCTCCGATGAGAGGATTTTCTCATCACCGGAGGGGACTAGTTCGTTGAAGGACTTCCGAACGAATGCAGTGAGGCGGTCCAATCGATTCTGGTTGGCGTTGCGCTGTGGATCGGTGGCACGGACGGTTCCTTTGTCCGGATTCCAGTGTTTTGGGTCGATAATAACCCCTGTTCCGAACCGAATTCTTTTTCCACCAAGGGCAACATTGAGCATGATTGAGCTCGATTGCCGATCCGGCTTGTCCAGGTAGAGTGTTTGCCGCATACGAAAAACCGCCAGTAAGAGGGAGAACGGTTGGAAAGACCAAACCATACTGACGCTCTTACTGACGGTTTTCGTGTAATACCGAGATTCATCGGGATACGTCAACCAATTCAGAAATCGTTCTAACTGGTTGTATTCGCTGGAGATGCGCTGGTTTGATGTATCTCCACGTATCCTGACATATCGGCATTCGTGCTCCCTCGGGGACTCGAACCCCGGGCCCTCTGATTAAGAGTCAGATGCTCTAACCAGCTGAGCTAAGGAAGCCC
>CALMZQ010000179.1 GCA_937870915.1 uncultured Ignavibacteria bacterium | reverse complement strand
GGATGAAGATCAACGCCAGCAAACTTCTCCGTGATCTGATACAGCAGCTTGTTCTTATGGAGTGAGTCGATCGTCGTATAGAAATCGAACCGTTCAAAGATGTCGCGCACTTCCGGCGTGAACGCCTGGATGTAGGACGCAAGGTTCTCGCGTAGGTGATCCTGGTCCCCCATCAACCGCTTCATATCGAGTCGAGAGGAGTTCACAAAGGACAGTCCCGCCTTCTTCTTCATGAACGGTTCCGGATTCACGTCTTGCGCTTCTCGCTTCTCTTTTTCTTTGAGAACGGCGTCCTTGGTTGGATCTAGGACACAGTCTAGGCGTCGAAGTACCGTGAACGGCAGGATGATGCGTCCATACTGCGACTGTTTATAGTCGCCGCGTAGCAGATCAGCAACGGACCAGATGAAGGAGGAAAGGGAGGTGGGGGTCATGTTTCATTCTATTGTGGTAAGAACGAGTAGATCAGGGCTTGTACGTATGATTGAAGTGAACTTTGCCTAGATGTCGGGAACACTCCCACTTCTTGTGTAACGATCTCAGCATTTACGCTTAAGGTTGGCATTTGTTCTTCAAAAGTATGGCTATTAGAGTTTCCATGCTCCGTTAACAGTAAATCCCTACTTGTAAGTCTCTCTGACAATGATACCAGACTTGTTACGAGACATGAGTCGTGCTTATTTCAGCGTTGCATCAAAAGGCACTGACACCAACTGTCGACCGCCAGGCCGATTTAGATAGTTAAGTAGGACTGATTCTCAAGTGACCATTGCGGTACAGGCTCTTACGTCATCTTAATGCTGCCCTAGGATTTCTATTCTGAAGATACTCCAGAAGTATCTCACCATCTCCGCTTTTCAACATGTCCATAGGGCTGTCCACTTATTTTGCGATCTACCGCTTCACGCAACAGTTCCCGACAGTTAACTAAGTCTTCACTTAACTGATCGATTGGAATATTCTCGACGAGTTCATACAAAGAGTTTAAGGAAACGATTGAATCGAGTTGCTCTCCATGAAGAATTCGAGAATTGCCGGCACTACCGTATGCGATCGTTGTCAATGCATTCAATAGAGACTTTGCATTGGCAATGTTCTTGGCCTTATCTAAGATCCACTTACCCACCTCCCCATTATTGGCCAACTCATTCCACCGATACAAGACAAACGCGAGTTCCTGGTGACCAATCAATTCATCAGAGTCAACCCATTGTTTGACTAGTGCGAGACATCGATCCTTGAGGAGCTGAACTGATGTGTTAAGCAGCAAGTAATCTGTGTCAGGGTTTCTAAGTCGTTCCGACTCACACTCTAAGGCGAAGACTCTCAGAGGCGCAACCAATCCTCGTGTTTTATTCAGTATTGACATCAACATGCTATCGGCGACTTCTCCTTTGAACGGCCGGAGGAGACTATAGGTCAACCATACACATTCCAAAGACAATGTTGTACGGAACAGTGTATTGCGAGCTTCACCCATCTCATCTGCACAATCATACAATGCAACACAATTGTTTTCAATAGCTTCAAAGGGCATCTCATCCGTAATAGAACGAAGTGTTTTAACAAACTCGGCAATTCCTCCACTTGCTATCAACGACGACACTAACCTGCGTTTTTCGGCGATTTCAATGCTCTCGCTAAGGAAATCTGACAACTCACGAGCACTTGTCGCATCATCGCTAAGCCTGACTTGGAAGTACCGGTTGAATATTGATAGGTCACATACTCGGAATTCTCGTCTCCACGTTCTGGTCTCACTCTCCATTGGCTTTGACTTCAATTGCGGAAACAGTTCGCACATAATATGCGACCTAAGCTTCTTCAACCTATCCGTATTCGATCGCACAAGTTCTTCCAATAGCACCGTAGA
>CALMZQ010000178.1 GCA_937870915.1 uncultured Ignavibacteria bacterium | reverse complement strand
CCTGGAGTGTTGGCGGTCCAGATCCGACAGATGTAGATATCCGTTCAGTACACGAACTCAGTCGCATGCACCATTGGTGTGCATACGCCCTAGCCGCACATATCGATCGCACCCACAGAGACGAATGGTGTGAGACCCTGTTCGATGAGATCACAACCTTTATGCACGGAACACCTGCAGAAGTAGGTGTCCATTGGCAGTTCCCTATGGGAACCGGCATCCGACTTCACTCCATGCTTGTTGCTTGGGATTGGGCGCGACGTAGTGGATGGACACATGCAATTGGTGATCATCACGTTGCAGCATATGCCGTAGACCATGCACTCAGTGTTGTAGCCAGACGAGAATCGCGTGGCGGACTATCTACGTCACACTATGCAGCAAACCTCCTCGGAATTCTCGCTGCTGGAGCATATCTCATCGGGGAACCTGCGGCCAATAGCTGGAGAGCAATGGCCGTTGCGGAACTTCGGAAAGAACTACATCGACAGATCCTCCCCGATGGCATGGCAAATGAGGGAAGTACGGGGTATCACCGGCAAGTAACGGACCTCTTTGTACAGGCTGCGTCGTTTGGTGTGTTTACAACGCATGAACTCAGCAAGGTCGCGCTGGCAGTATACCGGTGTCGGACTCTTGAGCGGTTTGGAATGCCCCTTATCGGCGACAATGATGACGGTCTTGCAATGAAGCTCACTGGCCTCACTCCTCATCTCGATTATATGTACGATGTGGGTGAGCGGTTGTGCGGCGTTGAACAACAGAGTGGTGCAGACCTTGTAGCTCCCGATCTTGGTTTGACCATTCGCCATCATGGCTCGTTTGTTACTTCACTGCGGAATGGGCACGTGGGCCAATTCGGCAAAGGTGGGCATGCACATAACGATCAGAATTCAATGACCCTTACGATAGGGGGCGAGCCATTCATTGTGGATCCCGGAACATCATGCTACACCTCTGATCCTCAACGTAGAGATCGCGAGCGATCCGTGCATGATCATGCTACAATGTGGCATCCATCATCAGAACAAGCATTTATCCCACCGGGAGAAGATGGACTGTTCTGGCTGCTCGATGATGAACTTGAAACGGAGGTTGTGGCGAACACCGAAACCGTATGGCATGGCGTAGTGGAATCGCAGAACGGTGGCAGGCATGAACGTCACGTTACCCTTCATCCGGACCAACTATCCGTGCGTGATGTATACACTGGAACACCGGAGAGCCATGAAACGGCCGAATGGGTGCTCCCGCTTGCAGAGGGCATCGAGATCGAACTCGATGCGGGAAGGGCAGTGTTGCGTGGTCGAACAGCGTCGGCCCTACTCATATGGGACAACGGAACCCTCGTAGCAGAAAAAATGATCATCGCTCCCAGCTTTGCTCGGGCATGTACAACGTTGTGTTTGCGTATCCGTACAAACGCGCTCACCTGGTCTCTCTCGCGATACCAAATCGCTAACTTCGCAGAATGAAGTTAACGGCTCATCTCGGTAAGATCACGTGGTCGCTGGCGGACAAGGTCCTGTATGTGGCCTATGGCCTGGTGCAATTCGTGCAAATCGCAGCTCTTCCGGCCGACGTATATGGTGTGTTTACGCTCCTTGTTGCGCTCAATACATGGATCATGATCGTATCCGACGGCTCCGCTCTGGCTGGTATCATTCAATATGGAGTGGATCCAGCCGAACGCAAGCGTGTGAATCTTATGGCACTGGTGATCCATAGCGTGGTGGTTGGTATTGCTGCGCTGGGGATCTATCTGCTACGAGAGCCGCTTGTTCACGTCTTTCGGGTAGGACAATTCGGAGTGGTTGCTACCCTCCTTCCGTTGTATTGTTTGCTCACCCTACCGAGGATGTTCTGCCTCAAGATCATCTACCGCGAGATGCGGATGAAGGATCTCTTTATCGCCGATGCCATCTGGTTCGGTGTGCGAACGGCCATGACGTTTTGGTTTATCGCCAATGATTCACTTACATCCTTAAACGACATCGTGCTCATTGATTTTGCCGGTATGGCTGCAAGTTCGCTGGCAACAATGGCACTTACGCGCAAAGACCTGGTTTTTGGTTGGTCGGGCTCTATTTCTTTCGGGACCTATCTGCGATATGGTGTGCCCCTTGCCATGGCCACTGCGTTGAACTCCGCACCACGTCAGCTTGATGTCTATGTGATCGCTGCCTACTTTGGTGTTGGCGTAGTGGGTGTGTACAATCCGGCTAAGAATCTTTATCGATTCTTCGAACAGGCCTTTGATGCCGTTACAACATTGCTCTACCCAGCAGCCGTGAGAATGTACACGCAGCATCGTATGGAGGACCTGCAGATCTTGATTACCAAGGCCATCAGCATTACGCTCATCCCAACGATCATAGCGGTAGTTGTGTTGGAGCTTGGACTGAGCAGAATGATCATCCCGATCCTCGGCGACAAATACGCGGCGGCTGTAGACCATTTTAATGTGCTTTCGATTGCAGCACTCGGAATGCCTTTTGTGCTCATGAGCAGCATTATCGCTGCAATGGGGCGAAGCACGGCAATTGTGCGGTATTCAGCGGTGGGCCTGCTAGTTGCCGGTGGTGTGCTCTTTGTTGTTGGTGAGTTGGGACAGCCCCTTCTTGTTGGACTGGGACTTGTTGCCAATACCATCGTGGTAGGCATCCTGTGTACGATGCACGTGCGCCGAGAGCTTCATTTCCCACTGAGTGCCCTAGGTAGGGCGTTTGGAGACGTTCGAAGTGCCATAGGTCGGCGGAAGGATCCAGCATGAGCATGTGGTTTCATTTGCAGGGGGCTGGTCGGCTCCTCACACGCCGCAAAGGACCGGTGATCAGAATGGTCTTCGTTGCCCTCATCGGAACGGTATGGTGTCTTTCCGGTGCGATTTGGGGCGTTGGCGTATGGCGGGATCTTGATCGTCGAGCTCAGGAGATGTCGGTTGATGTGATTGGTCCGGCAGACAGCACAAACACCGCCATCAAAGCCATGGCTGCCGACATGCGCAAGCGCCCCTCCATTGCGGCCGTACGCCTCATGAGTGACGATGCAGTATGGCGTGAGTTTGCGCAGGAGATGAAGCTCGGCGCGGATGATCTGCGAGAGATCGCATCGGTGCCAACGATCCTACGACTCAATCTTCGACCAAACATGGTCTCGATTGATGCTACGGATAGATTTGTTCGCTCGTTACACGATATGTATCCGGAGGCAACAGCCAGCATTGTATGGCCACGCCCCTATGTAGAGATGCTTGATGCCGGGCGGAGGGATGTGATCGTGCTCGGTGGGGTTGCCGGGTTCCTGAGTTTGATCTTGTTCTTCCTTTCCGTGATGTATGCATTCCGAGCAGAGATCCATAGAGCCGGTTCTGATCTGCGTGTTGCATCGTTGCTCGGTGCTACAGCCTCCTGGATTGCTGCACCGCATCTCATCGTGAGCCTTGTAGCTGGCGCTGTGGGGTTGGTGTTAGGTGTGGGCTCCATCCTTATTGCCAGGCCATACGCCATACATCATGCAGTGTGGTTGCAGACTGTTCGCGTCGATGAGATCTTCATCTGGACCTCTTTTGTGGTGGTGATCGGAATGGGGTTGAGTTGGTGGCAGTCCATTATCACCGTGAAAGGGGCTGCGCGCAAACCATGAACATCCTAGATCGCTATGTGCTTCGGCAGTTCGTGTTGACGTTTGTGTTTGCTATCGTGGCACTGTGCTCGATCTTCATTGTTATCGATCTCTTCGAACGGCTCGATAAGTTTATTGACAACAAAACCCCAATAGAGACGGTGCTCGTATTCTACGTGGCGTTTCTCCCATATTCTCTAGAGCTGGTCAATCCCGTAGCGCTGATGTTAGCCGGGCTCTTTTCCGTGGGTCGACTGAGCAATAACAATGAAATCACGGCAATGCGTTCCGGCGGCCAGGGCCCGATTCGCTTTCTGCTCCCGATCCTCGTATTTGCATTTTTCATGAGCATAGCTCAGGTATATTTCAATGGGTGGGTTGCTCCGAGGGCTGCTACAGAACGGCTTACGATTGAACGGATGGCTCTGGCGAGCAATAATAGTCCAACATCACTTCAAGATCTGTACTTCCGCGAAAGCCCCACGATGAACGTCTCGCTCAGACGCTATGATGCAGAACATCGAGTGGGTACGTCCGTGTCTTTTGAAGAATTCGGTTCTGCCCGTTCCCCTCGTCAGCAATGGCGGATCGATGCCGATTCTATGGCGTGGGACTCTACGTCCGCATCGTGGACGTTGCCAAAGGCAACCCGGCGCACGTTTTATCCAGATAGTGTTGCAATAGAAACGATCACGCAGTATAGAGCCCCCTTTGCCATTCGACCGGACCAGATCGCCAAACTGCAACTCAATCCCGAGGAAATGACGTTTCCGGAGATGGATGACTATATCGGGACTTTAGAAAAAGGGGGCAAGGACACCCGCCGTCAAGAGATCGATCTATCGGGACAGTGGGCGTTCCCATTCGTAAATCTTATCGTTGTTCTGATATCCGTTCCATTTGCTTCCGTGAGGCGCAGGGGGGGAATGGCCGTAAATATCGCGGCGGCAATGGTCATCGCTATTACGTACATTGCGTTCACCAAGATCAGTCAAGCTGCAGGTGTAGCCATGGATCTTCCGGTTGAAGTAGTTGGATGGGGTGCGAACGGCATATTTCTTATGATCGGGCTAGTGCTTTTGGCTAGGACCCGGGCTTGATATTCTCTGAGTAAACACGTCGGCAGGGGTAAACATTGAAGTCTGCAGGAGTGATGCTGATCATCGTGATCACGGCATCGGTGTATGCGCATGCGCAAACATTTGAGCAACGAACGTCGAAGGAATCAGGGCTCACGTTTCGGAACGACATTGTTGAATCGGACACGTTTAATGTGTTGGCTGATTTCTACGCCTATAATGGGGGAGGAGTTGGCATCGCCGATCTCAACGGTGATGAGCTCCTGGACGTGCTGTTCACCAGCACATCAAACGGAGTTGCGGCCTTCCGAAACAACGGGAACCTGAAGTTCGAAGATGTTACTGCTAGCTGCGGACTACGTATCGATGACAAAGGTGTGAACACCGGCGTTTTGATCGCAGACCTCACGGGCGATGGTTACCCCGATGTCTATCTGTGCAGGCGATATCTGCCGAATCGTTTCTTTGTCAATAATGGCAACGGAACCTTTACCGACAGATCAGAAGGGTCGGCATTATCAATCGCTGCCTTTTCTACCAGTGCCAATGCCTTCGATTATGATCGAGATGGCGATCTCGACGTTTTCCTCGTTAATAGTGGCGAACCCCGTCGTCAAGGCTATTTAAATCCGGGCGTCAATGATCGACTCTTTGAAAATGAAGGGGGCGGCCGGTTCACTGATGTAACGCCACGTGCAGGGATCATAGACAAAGGGTATGGTCTCAGTGCAAGTATCGGTGATCTGAACAATGACGGCTGGCCTGACATCTTTGTCACCAATGACTTTGAAGAACGAGACAAGATCTGGATCAATCAAAGGAACGGCACCTTTGCTGATTCTTCCGCAAAGGCCATGGCGAATATGTCGTGGGCATCCATGGGAAGTGATGTAGCAGACATCAATGGTGATGGCCTCCTCGATGTGGTTACGGTGGACATGTTGCCTCGAGATAACTACCGCAGGCAGACGCAGATTGGTGGCATGTCTATCTACGGTCCGTTCTTTGATTCTGTGCAGCGCGTTCACAACGCACTCCACATCAATAGAGGGAACGGCCGGTTCTCAAACGTCTGCTACATAGCCGGTATAGCCGCAACGGACTGGAGTTGGAGTGTACTTGCGCAAGACTTTGATCTTGACGGTTTGGTGGATCTGTACGTGACAAACGGTACAAAGCGTGACATTGGAGATCAAGACTTTACCAACAATCTCTTTGCTGGCGACAGTTTGGCACGAGCTGATGCCTACAAACGTATGCCTCAGTCAAAACTGAAAGATTACTTCTTTAGAAACACCGGCGGATTTCGGTTTATAAATGCCGGACAAACTGAAGGTCTTGCTCAACCCGAAGTCTCGAATGGATCCGCCTATGGCGACCTAGATAATGATGGCGATCTGGAGATCGTTGTCAACAATACCGACGCACTGGCAACCCTCCTCGTGAATACGAGCGTTGAGCCGGCACGTGCGGACAAGCACTGGGTTGGATTCACTCTCAAGGGCTCTCCATCTAATCAAACGGCGATAGGCGCACGTATCACGGTGTTCGTTCCCGGGGCTACGTACATGAAGGAAGTCTTTGCGACGCGAGGATTTCTTTCAACATCCGATACGCGACCGATTTTTGGATTGGGATCAGCAACGCGAATCGATTCTGTCATTGTGCGTTGGCCGACAGGTGAGGTAAGCACTGAAAAGAATATTCCAATCAATTCTTACAGAGTTGTAGAGCTGCCTCCATCAGCTCCACAATGGTCTGCTCCTGTCCCTAAACCAACCTTGATGGGGAAGCTGCGGAAGGCAACGATACCATTCTATCACAATGAGAATTCGTACGACGACTTCAAGCGTGAGCGTTTACTTCCATACCGACTTTCAAAGGAGGGTCCGGGTCTTGCCGTTGGAGATGTTAATGGAGACGGATTCGCAGATGTGATCCTCACCGGTCCCAAGTACCAGTCCACGCAATGTTTCCTTCAATATCCCGATGAGCGGATGATTGCTTGGCCGTGCGGATTGGATTATGTAGCTGCAGAAGATGTTGATGCCGCATTGATCGATATCGATGGCGATCATGATCTCGACCTAGTGATTGTAACCGGAGGCAATGAATTTGACGAAGGTGATCCGGAACTTGAAGACCGACTCTACCGTAACGATGGTAAAGGAGTTTTCAGTCAGATACAGAACGGACTGCCGGGCGGATTTGAATCAGGTTCATGTGTGGCCCCCATCGATTTTGATGGCGATGGCGATGTAGATCTGTTCATTGGTGGAAGGGTGGTTCCCGGCAAATTCCCCCGCATAGCCCGAAGTGTTCTATACCGGAATATCAAGGGGGTCTTTTATGATGTCACTGACTCAATCGCTCCCGGACTCTCGCATGTGGGGATGACCACGAGAGCTACGTGGGCCGATATCGATAACGACAAGGACAGCGACCTTGTTGTTGTAGGGGATTGGATGACGCCCCGTGTTTGGCGTAACGATAAGGGTCGATTCTCAGACGTCAGCTCCGAGATGGGCCTCGATGGTCATGAAGGACTGTGGTCCGCCATTCACGCAGCAGACATCGATAGCGACGGCGATATGGACCTCATCGCCGGCAATGTTGGCTTAAACTGCAGAGTAACACCCGAGCCCGATAAGCCCCTTATCTGTTTTGTTGGTGATTTTGATGAAAACGGTTCGATTGACCCAATCGTTACGCAGATCATCGATGGTAGGAGAGTCCCAACACGTGGACGGATGACACTCATACAGCACATGCCTACTCTTACCCGCACGTTTAATACCTATGACCAATACGCAAGAGCCGATATCAACGACGTACTTAACCCAACACAACAGGATACAGCGCAGAAGCTTACTGTGCGCGAGTTTGCCTCAACAGTGTTTGTAAATGATAAGGGGCGATTTGTTTCGCGACCACTCCCTGACATGGCGCAGATATCACCCATCATGGCCATACTTTCGCGTGATATGGATCGAGATGGAGACCTCGATCTGATCGTTGCAGGGAATACAAAGACCGCGGACAGTGACAATATTGCCTTTGACGCAGGTATTGGCTTGGTGATCCTGAATGACGGCAATGGACGTTATACCACGCTCAAGGCTCGCGAAAGTGGATTTAATGCACCTCACGAAGTCCGGCGAATGGCAATACTTCCCGTGCCGGGAGCGTCTGATCTGCTTTGTGTGTCCGTAAACAACAGAACGCCGAGACTCTTTCATCTGCCCCCCGCAGCTCCATTATCCACTCCCGGTCGCTAATTAGGACGGAGAAGTCCGCAAACCGCCGTATTTTTAAGCCCATGAAACGACTCCTATTGCTCCTCGTGATCGTAGCCTTTGTGCGCCCACTTGATGCACAGACACTTACGGGCGAAGAGATCGCCCATCAATGGAACCGATGTGTCATTGAGGTGATCATGGAGGACGGTTTTGGTCCACCGATCGCAGCACGCATCCACGCTTACGCCAACCTTGCCGGATATCAGGCAGCATTTCGCGCTGAACCCGGGTATACATCAATGGTGGGAATGCTTAACGGTTTTGCTACTTGCCCGGAGCCCAAGACGGACCATAGCTACGATTGGCGGGTAAGTGCTGTTGCTGCCTATCAAGTGGCCTGCAGCAAGCTGCTCTACCGTACAGGTATCTCTGACAGTCTTGCGAAGGTGCATTTCGATCGGCTTTCAAAGGATGTGTCTGCCGACGTGTTCACACGTTCCAAGGACTATGGTATTGAAGTTGGCAAGGCTATCAACGCCTATGCAAAAGGTGATGGATATGCTCGTACACAGGGATTACCGGACTATGAGTGGCCACGATGCGATTCATGTTGGATACCAACACCACCAAATTTTGCCAAGCCCCTTTCTCCCTATTGCGGGAGAGTGCGGACCATTGTTCTGTCTGATCCCAATGAGTTCCCGGTACCTGCAAGTATTCCTTTCAACACTGTTAAGGGGTCGCCATTCTACGCAGCTGCACTGGAAGTGATCGAGATTTCAAAATCGCTAACGGAAGAACAGCGGCAGATCGCCAATTTCTGGAACGACAATCCGGTGCTCACCAACTACCACGGTCATTTCATCTTTAACTCCCGTCAGATATCTCCAGGTGGGCATTGGATGAGTATTGCCGAGAGGGTGTTGCGAGACAAAGGTGCGAGCATGGTGCGTTCAATGGAAGTATACTCGATGACTGCATTCGCATTGTTTGACGGCTTCACTGCATGCTGGGCTGAGAAGTATCGCGGAAATTTAATCCGTCCAGTAACCTACGTCAACAAATACATCGATACTCGGTGGGAGCCAATGCTGCAAACACCTCCGTTTCCTGAACATGCCAGTGGGCACTCAACGATCACGGCTGCTGCTGCAGAGGTCCTCACTGCGAACTTCGGAGATGTAGCATTTGTTGATAGCACGGAAGTACCATTTGGTTGGGCTCCGCGGACGTTTGCAAGTTTCCGCGATGCTGCTCTTGAGGCATCCGTAAGCCGTCTCTATGGAGGCATTCACTACCGTAGAGGTTGTGATGCCGGGAACGAACATGGAACCAAGATTGGCAAAGCAGTTGTTCAACGTGTTCAGGTTCGCACGAAGTAATGGGAAGCGTAGTAATGATGAGATCGGTAATCGGCGCTGTTGTGATCTCGACCGTCATGATGATTGTGTCAGCGTGCGGGGATGATCCTGTTACACCATCGACACCGGTGGATACAACCGTGATCGTAAAACAGAATATGCATCCAGACAGTGCAACCGGTTGGTTGTATTATTCTATCGATGGAGACTCCGTTGTACCACCAACGAAGTCCGCCACGGCTGAGTGGGACATTCGTATGGCCTATCTCCTTTGTTGCGGAAACACGCGTTCCATCAAGATCCAGCTTAATTCCGGTAACGTTGGTATCGGTACTACACAGGGCGTCATCGTAAAAAGCAGGTTCGAGAATATCACCTCGCTACCCCCATCCTCGGTTCTTCGGAATGAAGACACACTTTCGTGGATCATACCATCGCAAGTGATAGGTTCGGAGGCGATCTTTTTGTACCAAGGAATCCCCAATCATACAATCCAACCAAGTCCAGACAAGCTCATTGCGATCAAGACTCCAAAGGGTCGGCTCGTGAAGTTCCAGTTCACAAGCATCTATGAAGGGGCTCCTGCAGTACCAACGCAGGAAACCCCTCTCGGGTACTATCATTTCCGCTATGCACAACTTGGCCAATAGGAGAACATCATGTACGGAAACATTAGCATTGTAGAAGGTCCAGCAACCGATCAGGTAGCCGATGACCCACAAAAACTTGCGGAGTTCGAGGAAAAGATCGCCCGTGGTGAAAAGATCGAGCCTCATGATTGGATGCCTGCTGAGTATCGCCGACAGCTCATACGCATGATCGAGCAGCATGCTCATTCCGAGATCATAGGCGCATTGCCGGAAGGAACGTGGATCACGCGCGCGCCGGGATTCAAGCGGAAGATGGCTCTCATGGCAAAGGTGCAGGACGAAGTTGGTCACGCACAGCTTCTCTACAGCGCTGCAGAAACGCTGGGTAAACCGCGCGAGAAGATGATCGACGATCTTCTTACCGGTAAGTCCAAATATTCGAACGTTTTCAACTACCCGGCACCTACGTGGGCTGATACGGCAGTAATCGCCTGGCTCATCGATGCATCGGCGATCATCAATCAAGTTGCAAACTCAAAGGGCTCGTATGCACCTTATTGCAGAGCTCTTGAACGTATTTGTCAGGAAGAATCATTCCACCTTAAGTACGGCTACGACAATGTTGTTGCTCTAGCCACCGGCACACCAACGCAGCGCGAGATGGTGCAAGAGGCACTCAATAGATGGTGGCGTCCGATCATGCACTTCTTTGGACCTCCCGATGTTGCCAGCCAACACACGGAGAAGCTTATGAAGTGGAAGGTGAAGATGGCAACCAACGATGACATGCGTCAGCAGTTCTTCAATCAATACGTGCCGAAGATCTGGGAACTTGGATTAACCTTGCCGGATAAGGAACTCGTAAAGGATCCAGTAACAGGGAAGTGGACGTATGGAGATCCGGATTGGGCAGAGTTCAAGCGCGTGATCAACGGTGATGGTCCTTGTAACAAGGAACGTCTCGCAGTACGACGCATGGCAGAAGAACACGGACGTTGGGTACGCCAAGCACTTGCCCGTCCTACCGATGGTTATGTAGTGCCACTGGCATAATGCCATCGCTCCTTACCGTTACTGATCTGTTTCCCTGGGTGACGCTGGGTATTGCGTTGCTCATTGGAGTTATCGTTGGAGCAGAGCGAGAAACGGCTAGGGCGCATGCAGCGCTTGGACTGCGAGACATCGTTCTCACGTCGGCAATGGGCTGGATAACGGGGAGATTGGATGAGCCCCTTATCGGCATCGCGGTGATGTTGGGGATTGTTGCGTTGATGATCGTGCATCGCCCGAGAACAGAATCGCACATTGGCGTAACAACGGAATTTGCCGTTATATCGGTATTCCTGATGTCGTATGCTCTGGGTCTTACGCGCGAGGCCTCACTCGTTGTGCTCATCGTTGCATTGTCAATAGCCCTAGCATTGTTGCTCGATGCAAAATCCACTGTGAAGCGCGTATTCAAGGAAGTGATTACCGAAAAGGAAGTGGCGGATGCAATTCGTTTCCTTGCGATCATCTTCATCATCTTACCGTTGCTTCCGGATGGAAGGTTCGGTCCCTACGAATTCTTCTCCCCTCGCACCTTATGGGTTGCCGTGATCTTGGTCACAGGGGTATCTTTTGTTGGCTATTTCCTCGAAAAGTTCTTGGGTTTGAAACTCGGAACGTGGCTAGTAGCAGTTCTCGGCGGAATGGTCTCCACAACTGTAATGACGCAAACATTTGCAAAACAGGCCGCAGCAAATCCTGATAGACTTCGCATCGCCTGGCAAGCAGCCACTTTATCCAATAGTATTCAATTCCCGCGACTGTTGATTTTGCTGTTGGTCACCGCACCCGGCCTTGCACAAATGACCGTTGTAGCACTTTTGCCGGCGTTCGCTGCCGGACTCATCATGAGTGCGATCATCGGTCATGGTCCGGTTACCGTAGGAGATGCAAAACCTCCACTCCAGAATCCGCTGCGGCTCTGGCCCGCTCTGCAGTTCGCCGTATATATGGCAGGGGTGTCCATTGTTGGGGCAGTTCTGTATGATGTACTTGGGGATGGCGGACTCTATCTGACCAGTGCTATTGGAGCAATTCTGGATGTTGACGCTATTGCGCTAAACGCCGCAGACCGAGTCGGTGCGGGTATAATGGATCTCCAAGCGGGTCAGATCGTGTTAGTTATTGCCGTTGGCTCCAATATGATCGTTAAATCGATTCTGGCCGCTACTAGCGGGTCCTTCCAATTCTTTATTCGTATGCTCTTCTCATTTGCCGTAATGTTCGCAGCAGCTGCATTGGGCCTCCTATTGTAACTTTGCCGTCAATCTCACTTACGGAGTCGGCAAATGAACGCATATCAACGGGCCATGGCTTGGGGTGCAGTTTTCTGCATCACGGCATTGGTAGCCGTGGGTTGTTATCCATCTCATGGGCTATCAGTTGAGGACTATGATACTGTAATCACAGGTTATCATCCCTCAACCACATTCACCAAGTATAAGACCTACTTTATGCAGGATACGATCGTGCACGTAGACGTAGAAACGTCAACGATCATCTCGCGTAAGTACGATGCTCTTATTCTTAGCACCATTGCTACCAACCTGGCAAATATGGGCTATGTACGTACTACGGATACTGTTGCGCAGAATCCCGACGTTCGCATCTATGTTGCTGCTACCGCAACAACCTTTGAAACGTATTACGGTGGCTATTGGGGTGGCTATTGGGGGTGGTATGGTGGGTATTATCCTCCGTACTATGGCGGCTATCCAGTGTATGGCACTACAACATGGGATGTTGGAGCTTTGGCCGTTGATATGGTAGACCGTACTATAAGCATTGGTGGCAACAACGGCGGTATTGTCTGGGGCGCAAGCTTAAGCGGTCTTGTTGGTGGTGGTGTTTCGAATACCTATCTCGCCAACAAGATCAATCAGATGTTCATTCAGTCGCCCTATCTCGAAACAGGAGAACTCCCATGAAACAATTTCTCCTTGTTCTAGCTGTAATGGCAACGATGATCTCTGGTGCATCCGCACAAGACTATTATGGCAGTATCTATTGGTCCGTGGCCACACCTACCGGACAATTCCGTTCATTCGTGAACGAGACGTCGGTAGCCGGGTTTGGAGTTGACGTTCAATGGTGGGCAAGCGATCACATCAGCGGTGGACTTGTTCTCGGTTACAACCTTTGGTCAGATGTCTATCGTGGTGTAACGCAGCAATTCCAATACAACGAACTCGCCGGTGCAATCAATGGCACCCAGGTTCACACCATGAACTCATTCACGATGATGCTTGGTGGGCGGTACCTTTTTGGCGGCTCACGTGATGTACGCCCCTTTGTTGGTCTTGCAGCAGGTACGATAACATCAAGTCAGGTGATTGACGTATCACTCGTGCGCTTCCAAGAAACCAACTGGCACGTCGGCGTAGCACCAAGTGTTGGATTGCTTATTCCAATGAGCTACAACTCTATGATGGATCTCTCGGCACGATTCAGCTACGCCCTCCCATCGGGTCAGGCTCTGTATGGTGCATCCGAGAATAGTCTAACGTTCTGGAGCATTAACGCCGGTTTCACGTTCGGTAATTAACAAGAATGTCAACACCGGTTCCTTTGCCCAAAGATCCTGCTGACACGCTCTCTTACCTCGAAGCGTTCATTAGACTTGTGCGAATCCTTCGTGAGCAATGCCCCTGGGACATGAAGCAAACGCATGCATCAATTTCACATCTCCTCATAGAGGAGGCGTATGAAACGGTTGATGCGATCGAGGCAAAGGACGATCATGAGCTCAGCAAGGAACTCGGTGATCTCCTCCTGCATGTTGTGATGCATAGTGTGATGGCTGAACAACGCGGGGCATTTGATCTTCGCAAGGTGATCGATAATGAGTTCCAGAAACTTGTTAACCGCCATCCGCATATCTTCGGTGATGTTACGGCCGATACCGAAGATGCCGTGTTGCAGAACTGGGAACGATTGAAGATGAATGAGGGACGTACTTCCGTGTTGGATGGCGTCCCTCGTACTCTTCCGGCCGCATTACGCGCCCAACGTGTTCAAGAAAAGGCAGCCAACGTGGGCTTCGACTGGAAGGATCGCAAGGATGTGTGGGCAAAGGTGGACGAAGAACTCGCCGAACTCAAGGTAGAAATCGAAAACAATGATATCGATGGTACTCGGCGCGAGTTTGGAGACGTTTTCTTTGCACTTGTCAACGCAGCACGACACGAAGGTGTTGTCGCTGAAGAGTCTCTACACGGGACCACAAATGCCTTTATGCGTCGGTTTCAGCACATAGAAGCCCGCTCACGCGAAGCCGGCAAGGACCTTCATACAATGACCCTCGAAGAAATGGATGCCTATTGGGACGAAGCGAAAGGTAAGGGGCTTTGAAGTACCTACGCATGTTCGTGTTGGCAAGCGTTTGCCTTTCAGTAATAAGTTGCTCAAAAAAAGCAGATGACTCACCATCAGAGGTTGATGGCGGTGGAGACTCCACGGCGGTTGCCGGGAGTGCAAAGGCTGCCGCACGGACGAATATAGATGGCATCGACACCGTTACATTCCATGTGACTGACTCTACCGTTACGCTGCGCGCTAGTGGATTTCCGCAGCCAGCCGGACGTGTTGTAAATGTGATGGTCACGGGCGTGGATTCGCGCCTTGGCGACCCAATGGGTCATGCAGACGCAAATCACCTCGTTCGATTCTTTCTCGATTCCGGTTGCGTGGAAATCATCTCGATCCCTCGTGATACATATTTCGATGCCGGATTCGATGACACAACAAATCTCAATAAGCTCACAAACGTGCGGGCTAACCGTGGGCGCAATTCCTATTTGAAAGCTATCTGTGAGATTGCCGGTGTATCTCGCGTAGACTATTGGGTGGAGTTCGGCTTCTCGCAGGCCATCGGTCTGCTTGAGCTTATGGGATACAAGGAAAATGCCTCGTCAACATTGCGGGTTCTCCGCTCACGTCAAGCATATAGTTCTGGAGACTTTCAGCGCGTTTACAACCAGGGTCAGTTCATGCGTCAAGTGATGCTTCGCGCATTTGACAACACGGATGACTTCGTTGGTGAACTCGGCTTGAGGGCAGCTCTTGCCCTTGTAGAAACAAACATGACGTATGATGCATGTGAACAGATCCTCGATGAACTGCGTAGTCATGGCTTCTCATCAGAGGACCCTACACGCATTTGGGTGCGACTCAAACCAGCGCTCATCACGAAGCTCAAGGTCTATTCTTTCGATTCCGCAAATGTTGGTGAGATCAACAAGCAGATTTCCCAAAAGATCGGCCGTATGGGGCTGGACAGTATTCCGATCAATCAAGAAACGTATGAGCGGAGACTTGCCAAACTCATTGATAAGGCAGCGCTCGACTCAGCACGTTCGCCAGGTAGTGTTATTCGTCTCCTTCGTAGGCCATACGAGCAAAGAGCTTGGCTTCAGGTGCCTGACCTAGCAAAACGTAGAACGTATCGAGATCGCATGTGTACGATGCTCGTTACATCGTACCGACGTGTTAAAAATCATGATGCTGCACTTCGTATCGAAGAGTACATCACTCTCGATAACAAGGTCAACGCAAGTAAGTAAGCGGGTTCTGCCGCTCACGGCCGTACCACACTTCAAAGTGGACGAGCTTCCCGTCGATGTTCTCTCCACTTGTTCCAACCAACGTTCCCGATTGAACCTTGCTGCCACTCTTTACTGCAACAGTGGCAAGATTGGCGTAGACCGTGCGGAAGCCGTTACCGTGATCGATGATCACCAGAGATCCGTAGCCGGGGAGCCAGGTAACAGAGGATACGTCGCCCTTTGCCACACACGTCACCCGTGTACCCATGGCTGCCTTAATGTCTATCCCCGGATTCTCTAGTGTGGTCCCTGTCTCCGGATTGCGATACGTGCCATAGCCATGTAAGAGCGCGGTAGTTGGTGTTGGCCACGGTAAGGAGTTGGTGCGGAAACCATCACGCTGTGGGGTAGGACCAGTGCGAACGTCATCTTCACGTGAACTGGGTGACGTGCCCATACGCGATCTTTTTGATCTCTGCGCTTCTTCGCGCCTCTTTCGTTCGGCATCACGTGCGCGTTCCTTTGCAACGAGGTCATTGATCAACGTGCGAACGCGACGTGCGCTCTGCTGCTTCTTCTGCAGTTCCTCTTGCAACGTCTTTTTATTCGAACGGAGTCGTATCAACTCTTGCTGACTCTTGGTGATTGTAGCCGTGAGTGAGTTGCGTTCCCGTTCTTTTGCCGAGATGATCTGTTGCTGTGTTGTTGAAACATCGTCGAGCAACTGTTTCTGAGATGCCAACGAGTCCTTCAGATTCAACATCTGCCGTCGGTACGACGCAAGTGATGAGGTGATCGACCTGTACACAGCATCATTGCGCAATGAGGTAGGGGGCAATCCTTGATGCTCAGTGCGATACGTAAGCATACGTTGAGACGCGTCGCGCCACGAAGCTTCGGCGCGCGATAACGAAGACTGCGTAGCAGAGATGCGTTGCTCCACAACCTTGGCTGTGTCCTGCAAGCGTACGAGGTCAGCCTCGAGAGAGGCAATGAAGACCGTGAGGTTATGACGCTGACGTTGATACGAGCTCAACGAACGCATGGCCGTAGACTCGCGTCTGTTCAGTGCGTCGATACGCTGACGTGTCTGCTCAATGGACCGGCGAAGACGTGCGAGCTCGTCCCTTGTAGAAGAGATCGATGTTTGACACGGCAGGATCACCGTCCAGCAAAGTAAACCAACTAGGATCGTTGCGAAGGTTCTCAGAACTCTTCCGTGTGTTCCCTACGGATCACCGCACCAAGCGAACCAAGCTTCTTTTCAAGAGCCTCATATCCACGGTCGAGATGATACACTCGCAGGATCTCAGTATGACCCTCGGCTACCAGGGCAGCCATAACGAGGCTTGCACTTGCACGCAGGTCGCTCGACATCACCGTAGCACCCGAGAGGTGCGCTCCGCCCTTTACCACACAATACCCTTCACCTGTTTCTATGTTTGCACCCAAACGTTGCAGCTCAGGCACATACCCAAAACGCGTTGGATAGATAGTGTCTTTAATCCGAGAAGCCCCTTTCGACGTGAGCATAAAGGCCGCCCATTGCGCCTGTGAGTCTGTTGGATAGCCCGGATAGGTGGTGGCGGTAATATCCACTGCTTCCGGCCGATCGTTCATCACTACACGGATCGTGTCTGTGCCGATCTCAAGTTCACATCCGGCATCTTCCATGCGGCCGACCACGGCTGTGAGATGTTCGGGAACGACCTTGGTGAGTGTTACATCACCCTTCGTCATGGCAGCTGCTATCAGAAATGTTGCTGCCTCGATACGGTCGGGAATTGTTGTTTCTTCAACAGCATGGAGTTCGTCAACACCATCGATCTCTAGTGTTGTTGTTCCGATGCCTTCAATCTTTGCGCCCATCTTCACCAGCATGTGAATCACCGACGTCACTTCAGGTTCAAGGGCAACATTCGTAAGGGTTGTGTGGCCCTTTGCGAGCACGGCGGCCATCAACACATTTACGGATGCGCCAACGCTTGAAACATCAAAGTGAAAGTGGGCACCCTGTAGACGTGGGCACTTGGCGATGATATAGCCCCCTTCAACTTCTATCTCTGCGCCAAGCTTTTCCAGGCCCTTCAAATGCAGATCAACCGGACGTGGACCAAAATTGCATCCACCGGGCAGGGAGACGCGTGCTTCGCCGTATCGGGCAACAAGTGGTCCAAGCACATAGATCGATGCCCGCATCTGCTTCACATAGTCGTATGGGGCTTCGTGGCTCGTAAGATTCGACGCATCAAGCGTAAGAGAATCACCCACGAGTTCTGTGTGAACACCCATGCTTCCGAGCAGTCCGCTCATCGTCCACAAGTCTCGGTTATTCGGCGTGTTATGCAATGTGAACGTGCCAGGCGCTAACAAGCACGCCGGCATCAGTGCAAGTGAGGCATTCTTTGCACCACTGATTGCAACATTCCCTTGGAGGCGGACGCCCCCTTCAACGATGAATTTATCCATCGGCAAAGATAGGAGTCAGGGTAGCATCGTAGTTCATGGTTGTATATTCGCACTCCCCGTTAGAGGTGCTGTCGAGTTCGACGGCTGAGATCAAACTCTTGGAACCTGATCCGGATAATGCCGGCGCAGGAAAACGGTTCTCTCCTCCAACGGACGTCTCTTTATGTTCTACCAACATGAGGTGCGTCTGTGCAGACGTTCATTTCTTTCTTTTGCCTGACACTGCTGTGTCTGGTTACGTCTGGGCCCACCATGGCCCAGCGATCTGTTACGCTTTCGGGTTCGGTGCGCGATACTCGATCTCAACCTATCGTTCGAGCAACGATCCAGCTCTTGGGAACCCAACGAGGGGCATATACTGATGCTCGCGGCTGGTTTCGAATCGATATTCCAGGGGGCGATTCTGTACGCCTTTTGATCACATGTGTTGGCTATGAGCCGCAGCAACGCACATTCGTTGCAAAGGACTCTGCGCAGGATTTCGCTATCGTCCTTGAGGAGTCGTCCGTTCTCGCGCAAGGTATCGTTGTTACGAGTTTCCGTGCGGGAGAGCAAGATCCTGTAACGCAAACAACAGTAACGCGGGAGATGATGGACCAACTCTACATTGGCCAAGATCCGCAGTACATCCTTGAACGTGCTGTTCCTTCCGTGATATCGTATTCGGAGTCGGGCACGGCCGTTGCGAACTACGGAACGTTTCGCATGCGTGGCATAGATCAAACGCGCGTGAACGTTACGCTAGATGGAACACCGATCAATGACATGATCGACCAAGGTGTGTTCTTTTCCAACATGAGTGACCTGTCGAATGGCATGCGATCGATCCAGGTGCAACGCGGTACAGGGATGAGTAGCAATGGCACGGCCTCGTATGCTGGTTCGGTGAATTTTGATGGAGTAACGCTCACAAACGCCGACCCCTCGGCAGAGATGCAGCTTACAGCAGGGTCGTTCAATCTCATACGGGGTAGCGCAGCCGTGTCTACCGGACGTATGGAGAATGACGTGAGCGTCTATGCTCGATTCACAACGTTGCGCACGGACGGATATCGCTATCACACCGGGTCAACATCAAACTCTCTCTATGCCTCTGCAGCATGGTTCGGTGTACATGACGTGATCAAGCTCTCGTATGTATGGGGCTCTTCACAAAATGAACTGGGGTATTATCCGGTGCCAAAGCCCCTTGCCGATAGTGACCCGAGAACCAATCTCAATGACAGCACGGACGCTGATGATTTTGGTCAACAGTTACTGCAATTGCAACACAGTCACGCATTCTCTCCTGGTAGTACGCTCACCACCTCCATCTATTACGGTAGGGCAGGAGGAGATTTCTTCTCTGGATATCGCGACGAAAACAGTACGCTCGTTCAGATCAATTATCCCTTGCAGAATAATCACCTCGGCGTGATGTCGGCGCTGGAGATAGAGGACGTCCTTACCGGTCTCGACGCATCGGTTGGAGTTCACGCCTACACATTCGAGCGAAGAAACTGGGAATACGTTAGCCCAGAATCGGCTCGGCCGTACTATGATGATCGTACAACGAAGAACGAGCTAAGCGGGACTCTGCGAGTGAAGTACCACGGTGAATCGTGGGAGGCATTCGCAGATGTCCAGGTGCGTTCGATCTCCATGATGTTCACTCCCGATGAACGAAGTATTGGTTCTGGAGTTGAGATCCCCAATAGTACCTGGTTCTTCATCAACCCTCGTTTGGGATTGCGATATGATGTGGCCACAAATGCCAATGTTTATGCATCATTTGGGCGTACGGGCCGTGAACCTACACGATTTGACCTGCTGGGCTCAACACAGATCAACCAAGCAAACTTGGCTGTGGTCCAGAATCCGGGAACGGTACGTCCGGAGTTTGTAAACGACATAGAACTTGGAGCAAGATTCCAGGCATCCTATGGTTACCTCGATGTGAATGCCTTTGCGATGTTCTTCACAGACGAGATCGCTCCCATTGGACCATACATTGATCAGCAGTTTGTGCAACTAAGGAAGAATGTTCCCACGAGCAGTAGACGTGGAATAGAGATCGAAGGGTCGGTCCTGTTGATCGCTGACCGGCTATGGTTCGACCTGAATGGAACGGTGATGCAGGCCACGGTTGATGAATACCAACCGGAGAATCTTGGCTTCGACACAGTCTATACCAACGTTCGTCCCGTCCTCACGCCGAGTCTCCAGACTAACGCAACCCTGCGATTCCGTCCCATAGAGCCGCTAGAGATTCATCTTGCAGCACGGTATGTAGGCGAGTCCTACGCAGACCTCACTAACGCCCCCTCCGTTGTTATCCCATCCTTTACGCAGGTGGATGCACGGCTGTGGTGGAACGTTGCTGGCAAGCATAGAGTGGGAGTGATGGCCAATAACCTCTTCAATGCCTTTGTAGTCACAAATGGTGGGTCGGCTATGGCAGAAGGCGTACTTGTACCCACCTATTTTGTGCAAGCGACCAGGAATTTTGTGGTGATGCTAGACATTCGGTTCTGACCATAGAGACAGCACCGTTGAGAACGGCTATATTCGCACCCTATGAAACGACACTCAGTGAACGTCACACGCCGTTGTGCTCATGTTGGCGATAACGGCCGTTGTAAGCGCATGACCACCATAACCCACCCGTTCTGCGGTCAGCATACCCGGGAGCATCTGGGAATAACGATCCAAAAGAGCAATATCCCCAAGGCTGGCTTGGGGATGTTTGCGATTCGGACATTTGTGGCAGACGAGCGGATCGTAGAATATTCCGGTGAGAAGCTCACCACGGATCAATATGACCGTAGGTATGACAAGGACAACATGGGCTCGTATGGTATCCAACTGTCCGAGAAATACGTCATTGATGCCCGTAAGACCAGTAGTGGGGTGGCGCGGTATGCTTGTGACTATCACGGCTCCGGTAAGAAACCCAATGCCGAATACGTCAATTTTGGCGGTCGGATCTGGATTGTTGCCACAAAGCGCATTAAGGCGGGTGAGGAGATCCTAACAGATTATGGCGACGATATGCACAGGGCTCTAGGTCTAGAATGACCTCCTTGGCGTATTTTTGAAGCTGAACGATCTCAAAGGGTACCCCAAGTATGTGTGCAATGTTCGTGTCGAACAAGGACGAGACGATCCCTCTATTCAAGAACCCGGTTCTTGAATATTTCTCACATATACATCCCATCACTCCGGTGATTGTATTTGTGCCCGTGATCGTTTGGATGATGGTCCTCAGTTTTGGAGAAGTACCTTTATGGTCAACTATCGTGTTCTTCCTCGTTGGGATTCTAGCGTGGACCCTCACTGAGTATACCATCCATCGCTTTGCCTTCCATATCCACCCAACTACAAAACTTGGAAAGAAGGTGCACTTCCTTGTTCATGGTATTCATCACGACTACCCGCGTGATTCAACGCGCCTTGTGATGCCACTCCTAGTGAGCGTGCCCTTGGCCGTCATTTTTTTCTGGGCATTTAAGGGGGCTTTCTCGCCCCATCATCATTCGCTGTATGCGGGCTTTCTCTTTGGCTATGTTGCCTATGATAGCATTCACTATGCAACACACCATTTCCCGATGACCAATAGATTCGGACGGTTTTTAAAAGAATATCATATGAAGCACCACTTTGTGGATGACCATACTGCCTATGGCGTGAGCAATCCACTTTGGGACTATGTCTTCAACACGGTTCCGGAGTGGGCACGCCGACGTGGCAAAGCCCCAGCGGCCACACCGAAATCTTGAGGAATCACACTATGGCACTGACCACTACCGAGATCGTAAACGTTGTAAAGGCCGTGGCTGCAGATGTGCAGACCATTGAGCATCACGGAGACCTCACACTTGTTGTAAAGTCGGCAGATCTGCTTGACGTGCTGCACGAGCTCAAGGATAATCCGAACATGGCCTTTGATCAGCTTGTAGATGTTACAGCTATCGATTGGGCTCGTCCGGGAGATCGATTCGAAGTAGTGTACTTCCTTTACTCGATCCGACACAAGACACGGTTGCGCCTAAAGATCGGTGTACGAGAAGACGCCCCACACGTGCCTACGGCAGTGGACGTCTATGAGTCCGCTAATTGGTACGAGCGTGAAACGTACGATATGTACGGCATCATCTTTGACGGGCATCCGGATCTACGCCGGTTCTACATGCCGGAAGATTTTATGGACGATTCCGGTACTCAGCTGTATCCGCTCCGCAAGGACTTCCCACTTATGGGCATCCCGGGATCACTTCCATTGCCGGAAAAAGATTAAGACTGAAGCCAGGCTATCGCGTCAGCCACATTCGGCTGGAACTCGAAAAGGTATTCAATCTGGGAGATGCGGAAGAGATTCCGTACCTGCTCCTGCACGCCAACGAGGATAACAAAACCTTCATGGTCCTTCATCTGGCGATGTGCGAGGAGAAGGGAAGACAGTCCTTGTGAGTCACAGAAGTGGACCATGGAGAGGTCTACAACGAGTGCTTTTACCGATGGCTGGCAAAGAATGAGAAGTTCGCTCTTCACCTCCGGGGCATTTGTCCCGTCAAGCATCGGTTCTTTGATCGTGAAGACAACCAGTTCGTCGTCTTGTTCTACTGAAAATCGCATGTTCTTGAGGCAGAGTGATTGTGGATGACACAAAGATCGTAAACTTCGAGCCAATGCGTTCCATCCTTGTCATTAGACTCTCATCATTGGGCGATGTAATCCTTGCCACACCCCTTGTGCGTCAGCTCCACCGCACTTATCCGCATGCCCGCATTGATGTTGCTGTAGCAGAACGATTCGCCGATGTGTGGAAGGACAATCCACGCGTTACTCACATATGGCCAATTGCGTCTACCAGTTCGGCAGACCCCGAAAACGATGAGGCAAAGATCAAGATCGTGGAATCGCTGTCGGATATTGACGGATCATATGACCTGATCGTTGACCTGCAAAACAACCTTCGATCGGCATCTCTACGTCATGGACTTGGATCGGTTGTTGTTCGAGCGCCAAAACACCGACTAGAAAAACTTGCTCTTGTGTGGCTCAAGAAACGCCCGGCCGTGATCACTCCGATCGTTGCACGCTACAGAAGCCCCCTCGAACACCTTCCTCTCGCATTGGATACTAATGGCTGCGAGGTGTGGCTCCCAGAGGAACGAGAACAGGGGGTGTACCTAAGTGCTCAGCCGTCTCGGGGTAGCTCACACCGAATAGCGATTGCACCCGGCGCGCACCATGCTACCAAGCGTTGGCCGGTTGTGCGGTATGCTCAACTTGCGCACGATCTCACTCAGAAACACAGCAAGAGTGTTGTTCTTGTGGGAGGTCCGGCAGATGTTGAGATCTGTACGGCTGTTGCCGAAGCGTCCGGTGTGGAGGTGATAAGGGCAGACGGATCAGTGTCCATCGAGGCAACGGTGCGAGTGCTCGATACGTGTCAGGCCATCATTACAAATGATTCCGGTGTAATGCATCTTGCTTCGGCCCGACAAATTCCCGTGGTAGCAATCTTTGGGTCTACGGTGCGGGATCTTGGATTTGCCCCCTACGCCGTTCCTTCGAGGGTAGTAGAGCACGACGTAGCATGTAGGCCCTGCTCTCATATTGGCAGGGCATCATGTCCTAAGGGGCACTTCGCGTGTATGAATGGGATAGGTGTAGAACGAGTACTGTCTGCACTAAATGAACTTCTCTGACGGCACGATTGTTGCTTAGGAAATCGAATGATCGGAATTGTACTCGTTGGCGCCGGCAACATTGCCCAAGGCATTCATCTACCGCTTCTCACAGCAGCAAGCGGTGTTCGTATCGTGGCTATCTGCGACAGGCAGATCTCAAAAGCCCGTATCCTTGCAGAAAAGTACAAGGTGCCCCATGCCTTCCGAACTCTTGATGAAGCGCTGAGTCTTCCTGATGTTGACGCGGTGTTTGTAACCACGAGTACAGATGCCCATGCAGCGGTGGCCAAGCAGGCCATAGCGGCAGGAAAACATGTCTTTGTGGAGCGTCCGGCAGCTAGGACCCTGCAAGAAACAATGGAGATCAAGACCCTTGCTGAGAAACACGGCGTTCACGTGATGGTGGGCATGAACCATCGATTCCGCCCGGACGTTGTGAACATGAAAAACGCCGTTGACCGTGGAGAGATAGGTAACGTGTACTACGTCAAGGCCGGTTGGGTGAAGCAACGTTCTACAGACGCTCGCTGGCTTGCCAATGCCGATATGTCCGGAGGGGGCGTTCTGGTGGACCTAGGTATAGCCGTTCTCGACATGATCTTGCATGTCTTCGATTTCGGCAGGGTTCGCAGCGTAACGGCTTCTACGTTCCACCATGAAACAAAGACCGTTGAAGATGTGGTAGTTGCTATGCTCCAGTTTGAAAATGGGGCAGTTGCAACGATAGAAACGAGCTGGTCCCTTGTCCGCGCCGAAGACCTATACTATTGCAATGTTTTTGGGAAAAAGGGCAGCGCCTATATCAACCCGTACCGACTGGTCCGGAAAACCGGTACGAGTATCTCCAGCTCTTCTACACCCCCACAAAAGAAGACCCAACTCGAAATCTACAAGAAGAGCTACGAATCGGAATTGAAGCACTTCGTGAACGCTGTCCGTGGCCTCGTCCCAATGATCTCTACAATCGACGAAGCCCTAGAACGCATGAAGGTGGTAGAGGCACTCTACGCCAGCGCCGAACTCAAACGAGAAATCGTCATCCCTTGATTAGCACATTGTACTCTAGCACTCTAGCATTCTAGCATTCTAGCACTCTAGCATTCTAACACTCTAACATGGGGATAACCAAGGGGAAAACAGCTCTCCGCTGTTTCCTAGATTGCGCAAATGTCCTCAACCCCACAGAGAGAGCAGCGCTCCTCCCAGACTCGTACCCAAGTACTTCCTATTGACGACGTAATCGGCAATATTCCGCCCCATTCAACGGATGCGGAAGTGGCAGTTCTTGGAGCTATGCTGATCGATAAAGACTCAGTGCCAAAGGTGGTAGAAGTGCTCGATGCAGAGTGTTTCTATCATGATAAACACGTACTGATCTTCAAGGCAATGTTGGCAATGTTTGAGCGTGGCGTCACAATCGATCTCGTGTCGCTCACCGATCAGTTGCAGCGAGATGGAACGCTTGACCGCGTAGGTGGAATGTTCGCGCTTACGGAGATCAACGTTCGTACCGTATCTGCCGCAAATGTTGAGCACCATGCACGTATTGTCCTTGAACGGTATCTCAAACGTCAGCTCATCAAGGTGGCGGGTGATATTATTGGCGATTGTTATGATGATACCACCGACGCCCTCGATGAGGTAGATAGAGCCGAACAACGGATCTTTGAAGTTGCTGAAAAACGCCTGCGCCGTTCCTATTCAGGAATGAAGAAGCTCACGAAGGAAGCCATTGAAAAGATTTTTGCCATTGCAAATGGTGATGGCGATGGTGTTACTGGGGTACCAACGGGATTCACACAGCTGGATACAATGTTGAGTGGACTCCAGCCATCGGACTTGATCATTGTAGCAGCTCGTCCGTCCATGGGGAAGACGGCCTTTGCCCTATCTGTAGCTCGAGAAGCTTCGCGCAGAGGAAAGTCCGTAGGGATCTTTTCGCTCGAAATGTCGGCCCAACAGTTAGTGTTGCGTCTCATTTCTGCCGATGCTCAAGTAGGACTACAAGCGCTCCGCAGTGGCCGACTCTCCTCCACGGAAATGCATGAAATCGTTACGCGAGTAGATAGCCTGATGAATGCGCAGATCTACATCGATGATTCGGCAGGACTTACTCCAGTTGAATTCCGAGCCAAGTGTAGGCGTATGAAGATCGAGCATAAGATTGATGTTGTGATCGTGGACTACCTCCAGCTCATGCACGCCCCTAAGGCCGAGAGTAGGGAGCGAGAGATTTCGATGATCTCGCATACGCTAAAGGCCGTAGCAAAGGAACTTCAAATCCCGATCATTGCCTTGTCTCAGCTAAATCGGACACTTGAAGCCCGTGCAGATAAACGTCCAATGCTTTCAGACCTTCGAGAATCCGGATCAATTGAGCAGGACGCAGACGTTGTGATGTTCATCCACCGTCCTGAGTATTACAAGATCACCACCTTCGAGGACGGTCGGTCCACAGAAAACGTTGCAGAGATCATTGTTGGTAAACAACGAAATGGTCCTACAGGCGATGTACGGCTCTTCTATCAAAAGGAACTTGCCGCATTCCACGATCTTACCTTCCACCGTGATGCGTTTGACGTGTCTCCGGAGACGGGAATGTTGCCTCAGGGAGAATCGCCGTTCTAACCTGCGTTGTGGTTTGGTTGCCTAGGTTGTAGATTACCCCGAACAAACAAGGGGAACGTATTGTGAGGAACACGTACGTCTGGACGGTGGGGATCGTTCTTACGGCCATGATCGCGGCGACGAATGTCTGCGCACAGGACACTACGTTGACATTATCGTCTCCGGTAGGGGGCGAGATATTCTACACAACACGAGACACCACGGTTGACATTCGCTGGAGTGGCGTAGAGGATACGGTAGCTGTTCGGTTGGACTACACAGTAGACAACGGGCGAGTTTGGAGTGTGATCGCTGATAGTGCCAAGGGTGGATCGTACCTATGGAACATCAAGGGTACCAACACATCTGCGTCCTATCAAGTTCGTGTCTCTCAATTGCGTCCGCCCGGAGCACAAGACAATATCACCTACAGCGGGCACAGTAGCCCCGTTGCCGACGCTTGGTGGTCGCCATCATTCGATCGTGTTGTAAGCGTAGCCGCAGAAGCACATATTTGGGATGCACAACAAAGTTCCTCAGTGCCACTCGTAACGCTACCTGCTCCAAGAGCTACGTATTATAGTGTACGCTGGAGTGCCGATAGCATGAAGATCGTTACGGGGTCCGACGATAACAAAGCAGTTGTTGTGGATGTGCCGTCAAATACCATTACGCAGTCCATCACGCACCCCGATGTTGTTACCAGGGTGGAGCTCGATTCTACCGGCCTTTGGCTCTTTACGAAGGCTGATGACAATCGAGTCCGTGTCTACAATCTCCCCAATGGTGTTGCCCGCGCCACACATTCGGCTGGGTCTACACTCGAAGACATGGTGCTCAACTATCAGGGACTTCGTGTTCTCCTTTGTGCCAATGAAGCCCGAGTCTATGGCAGAGCTGTTGGCCTGCCCCTTGCCTTCAGCGGACATGATGTTGGCGTTATCTCTGGTGCATGGAGTCCTGATGGAACTTCAGTCTGCACAGTAGGGGGCGATGCAACCATACGTCTATGGAATGCAACAACCGGAGTGGAAGCTTGGAATGTGAATGACCCTAAGGAAGGGGTGCGCAGTGTGGTGTTCTCTCCTGATGGGCTGCTGGTAGCAGTTGGTATGACGGACTCAACCATTTCGGTGTGGGATGTGGCCACAGGCCAACGGAGGACAACCTTTGGAGGGTATTCAGGTGCAATCCGAATGGTGGCATTCTCTCCGGATGGATCACTTCTTGCAGGGGCGTCCGACGATAACTTTGCACGCATCCATGATCTTTCCACCAACACCACAATTCATAATCTTCAGCATAATGATGATGTGAGTGTTGTTCGTTGGAATTCTGCCGGAGACAGACTCCTTACGACATCAAGAGATGGTACGGCACGCATCTGGCAGATCCGCGAGATCGTCCTGCAGTCTGATACAAGTGGTACATTCACCATCGCACCGCCCCCTCCTGCCTTTGCACGGTTCACATCAACGGGCGATACGATTGAAATACGCGGCAATACAACGATAACTGTTGCACTCGAGGGTGCACAGTTTCTAGAGCTTGCGCAGATCGACAGTGTGCGACTGCACATGGCCTTTGACCCGTCCATGCTCTTCCGGGTCGGATCGTCGATTCCACTGGAGAATGTCTTTGAAGATGTTGTTACGGATACAAACGGAGTTCGAAGAAGCAGACAATACTTTGAAGTGACTATCCCGTTGCCAACATCGGACGCAAATCTTTTCACCGTAAGCTTCCAAGGAACGCTTGGCCAAGACAGCGTCTCCGCACTATCCGTAACGCGCGTGGATCAGATAGGCAAAGGCCCCGGTATGCGTGTTGAATCACGAGCAGAGCCGATTCTGGTTCGTGGAATCTGTAGAGAAGGTGGTGATGCCAGACTCTACACCTCTGTTGGTACGCCACTGGAAATACAATCACTCCCTGCTGCAGAAGGACTACATTTCCGCGTACTCCTTGCCGAGTCCGGACCCACCGATCTGGCACTCTATGACCTTCAAGGGGGCTGTGTGTGGCGCGGCAGAGCTACGGTTGAAGAAGAGTTGTCGCGTCAGGTAGATCGGATCATCCCGTTCAACGTTGTGAGTGGCATGGCCATTCTGAGTGTTGTTACGTCCACGCAGAGCACCGGCGCTCTTGTCTTGGAAGGAGCCCGATGAAGCACTCTCTACTCCGTCAGCTTCTTGTTGCTCTTAGTCTGATGTTTCTCCCGCTTGTGGCTGCTGCGCAATGGTGGAAAGTTACTCGACCAGAAGATGTTTGGCTCTTTCAGGTTGGCATGAGCGCAGACCTCAACATGGTGATGCATAGCGGAGACTTTGTTCTGCCGCAGGCTCCCACCTGTTGCGTTGGCTATACATCTGCTCAAAGTTTTGGGCCGGCGATCTCGGCTTTTATTCGCCAAGAGGTGACCAAGACGTTTCGACTCACGTTGCGAGGAACATTTGCCCCCTATAGCGGGACGTTTGAGACTGACGAGAACATTTTTGTATCGGGTGCTACTGAGGGCGTTACACGCCACACACTCGATGCGCGAATGTCTTGGCTTGGAGGTGAATTCTTGGTTGATGTTCGCCTGTTCAACCCGATGCGTCTAATGCTTGGCATCTCTGCCGGTACTATGACGCAGCCAACGTTCACACAGGAAGAAACATTGATCGTTCCTGGTACGGGTACATTTGAAAATGGACGTCGCGTTCGTAACGAAACTGTGAATGCAGAAATGACGGGGCTAACATCTCCACAGCTTGGTGCTGTGATCGGCCTTGGTTATGATATCCCTCTCACGGAGAATCACTCCGTGATCCTAACGCCAGAGGTTCTCTATACCATTGGCCTGAGTGATATCGTTGAAGGACAAGATTGGAAGGCCAACATGCTGCGAGTTGGGGCAAGTATTGCGTTGTCACTTAACGCCCCAGAGCCACCCACACCGGTTGAGCGTAGGCGAGAAGAATTTGTGGACTCGGTGATTGTAGATATTGCACCGGATGCAGAACGCAGACGGGTTGCGGGCTCGGAGCGAATTGTAACAGACACCGTGGTAACAACGGAACTCGTAACGATCACGGATCGTGCATACCGTACAGACACGGTCTTTAGTCCGCCCCCTCCGATTGTCACAGCCAAGATCGCAGCTCGTGCTGTAGAAGCATCAGGTGTTCTCAAGGATGTCTTCACGATCAATGTTTCAACGCAGTTCATCACCGAGGCACTTCCAATACTGCCGGTTGTCTTTTTTGAAGCACAATCGATATCGTTGTCCTTCCGGTATCACCAGGTTGCAGATTCCAAGGAATACAACGCAGCCAATATTGCACCTCGCACAACGGCAGTGCATCGAGAGATCCTCAATATCGTTGGTGAACGTATGAGGGATATGCCAACCACATCCATCCGTCTACGGGGCACTTCTGACCCAACAACGGAAGGGGCGGATTGTGACCTAGCCCGGAAGCGCGCGTCGGCTGTGAAAGACTACCTCGTGCGAGTATGGGGAGTGAGTGCAGATAGGATTGCTGTTGAATCAGGAGGTGGCTCATGCGCACCGGAACGTGCAACACGGCAGCAATCAGAAGAGGGCTACTCGGAGAATAGACGCGTTGAAATTCTCACGAATGACCTTGCTTTACTTGCTTCCGTTGCCAAACGCAGATTCAATGAAGCGCAGACAGTGGATCCACCTAAGATCATGTTTGATCCGCATGGAACAAGTCAGCAATACCTAACGGATTGGTCACTCGAAGCAACGTCAGGGTCTACAGTTGTGTTCTCGCAATCCGGCAAGGGTGTGCCCGGTCAAATCACGCAAGTGCTAACACCGGCAACAGCAGACTTGATGCAGGATGGCAAACCGGTTGAGGTGAAACTGAAGGTGAACGCCATTCGTGGAGTATCTGCAAGTGCTACTACACAGCTTGCCGTTCGGAAGGACACTACAAAGATCGAGCTAGAGCGATTAACACTTACACTCTTCGACGTAGCCAGCGATGAGATCACGCCGATTGCTGAGGAACAGATCAAAACCTTCA
This sequence comes from uncultured Ignavibacteria bacterium, assembly GCA_937870915.1. Classification (GTDB taxonomy): domain Bacteria; phylum Bacteroidota; class Ignavibacteria; order Kapaibacteriales; family Kapaibacteriaceae; genus UBA10438. The sequence continues at coordinate 14,077 of CALMZQ010000178.1, read as the reverse complement.
TTGAAAATGTTCCCGCGGGTTCAACGGTAGTTGTTCGTGGTTATGCCGACATGCTCGGTAACGCCGAGTTCAACAGAAAGCTTTCGCAGAAACGGGCAGACGCAGTATGCGCCACCATTAAAAAGCATCTAAAGAAACGCGTGGACCTGGCATGTAACGAGATCCGTACGGACCGATTCCCGCCAGGGATCGAATCATACGCCACACCGGAAGAGCGGTTCCTAAGCCGCACCGTTCAGATCGAGGTTAAGCGAGGGAAGTAGGGGGCTTAATGGCCCTCTTTACCGGACAGGTTGTTGCTCCGGCGTGTTCGCATTGGTGATCGCACGGTGTTACATACACACGTGGGATGGCCGTTGGAAACTTCTGATGGAGCCCCTTCAGAATATCTGCCTCGAGTTGGTAAAGGTGTTCCAAAGTGTAGTCATAGGGCATTACGAGGTCGATCTCAATGAAGATGTCCTTGCCGGACTGACGTGTATGGACGCTCTTGAACTCACACATCCGGTCGTGATTTTCAGCGATCACGGCCAGGATCTCGTACTGCATTTCATCTGGCAACGTTCTATCGAGTAGTTGCCTGAATGCTTCGCTACCATGTTTTAGAGGAACCTGTATCGCAACCACAAGCATTCCGATGGAAACGATACCATCGAGTATGGCGCCGACCGAATATTGACCGAGATATTGAAGAATGCCACTAACGATAAGACTAGCAAAGACGCCGATCTCAATCCATGAATCAACACGCCACAACTCGGCATCATACTTCAACATCGGCATGTGGAATCGATGAGCGTAGGTGTTTAGGAGTCTGCCGGTGAAGCGCATTACAAAAAAAGATGCAGCGCTCCAGGTGAGTAAGAGATACGTATTCTGATTCACCGGGGGCGTCTGGAAGATGATCACTGCCTCGCTCAATGTGAACACTGTGAGGACAATCAGCAAGTTTGCACTCACCAGAATCGCCAGACTCTCGTATTTGCCGTAGCCATAGTTAAACGTCATGTCCGGGTCGCGCATCGACCGCTGGACGGCCGCAAGGAACAAAAGCGAGTTCCCGATGTCGATCAATGTGATATAGCCATTGGTCTGAACGATCAGCGACCGTTGCACCAAGCCGATAACAAGCGATACCGCAGCCATCACAATACAGGCGATGAGGGAGATCATCGATGCGTATTCGGGGGCATCGCGCCGCAGAAGCGGACGTATTATGTGTCGAGCTGTACCGAGCGCGTTAAACATGTACGCGAAGTTACGCAGTTACCGCCACGTCGTATATGTCCGAACAACAAACCCCGATGCTGAACGCTCGATGCAAAACACAAGTCCCGTTGCACCGTCCCGAAGTGGCGAACAATCAGCCACTGGTCCGGATGAGATAAGCCTTCCAAACACATCGTAGAATTCTATCGAGGATGCAACGTGGGCAGCAACATCAGCCCCTTCTTGAACAGAAGTTGTGCTGGCTGTGCTGAACGTGAAGGTGGGACTATACTCGCCATTGCCGGCGTAGTTCAAGCCGCGTACATGCCAATAATAGGTCTTTGAAGGTTTGAGAGGGGGCGTAATGGCAAGTGATGTATCGCCGGCCTTCCGTTTTGTTGCTGTGGAGAACGTGTCATTTGTGTCTACTTCCACTTCGTAGCCTCGGTCTACATGCTGCATGCGGTCCCATACAAATCGCGGTCTTATCATGACGTTGGTTGCGTTGTTTGCAGGGAAGACGAGGGTGATGCTTGCGGGCACGTCATAGGTTGTGAATTTCCGCACTTCAGACCACGCGCCATTCTGCCATGTGTTGTCTGCACGTACACGCCAATACGCAACAGAGGCAGCGCCAATACCTGTAGTTGTGACCGACGTGTCGGGCACGCCAACAAGCCTCTGTAGTTGTTCAGAGAAGTTTGGGTCGGAGGCGATTTCAACAGTGTACGTTACAGGCAATGCCAGCGTGCCGGCGTAGGATGACTTGCGCCACGTGAGCGCAACATTAGTGGGGACATTGATGGCTTGATGTGCAGGCGTTTCGAGTTTCACCGGAAGTGCCGCTGGACGTCCAACTGTGAAATTCCAAACAGGTGACCATTGTTGTCCACTGAGTCGAACCTGCCAGAAGTATGTGGTGCCCGGAGTGCCGTTCGCCAAGATCAATGTGTCACTCTCATGGCCCATCACATCACGAAGAGGCTGGAAAAAGTCTGGCGTAAGGCCGATACGAACATCATACCGTGAGCCGCGAGGTCCGGCCCACTGAAGCGTAACAGGTGATGTATGGTCTATGGACCCGGTTGCGGGAGAGACCTGTAGTGCCCGAGGTTGAGAGAGTAGAGTCACTGTTCCATCACTGGCTATGATCCAGGCATTGTTTTCTGTTGCCGATGTATAGTGCGAACGAGATCCATTAGACCATACAACTACAGTACTGTCAACTTGAGCATCACCCAAACCAACATGCAGGTCATGCGTCATTTGTGCCATACGTCCACCAGATACGGTGCCAGGCATCCATCGGTGAAACTGCTTGCCCCCTGCAAAGACCGTTGCATGGGCCCCATATGCGTTGCGATGAGATGATGCAGAAACATCGCGAAGCCGAAGAGTAACACTGTTGCCACGTTTTTCTAGATCATTACGAAAGAGTTTGATGTTCTCTGTACCACTGGAACAGAGAAGATCCAAGTCTCCATCTCGGTCTACATCAAGGCGAACAGCTGTCCATGCCCCATGAATGAAGAGGCCAAGCTCCCAGGCCTTGTCAACGAATTGCGTGTTTGGTATGGTTGAGCCAAAATAGAGGTGTGACGGGCGATCGGCACCAGCGCCATAGGCTTCATAGGAGATCTGTCCATGCCAGAGATCCACGCTGCCATCGTGATCAAGATCTCCAAAACACATGCCGGCATTCATTTCGCGGAATTTCACACCATGCCAACGAAGGATGCCTTGTGGATCTGTGTTGTACCAGTTAGAGAAGGTTGGATTGGTGTTGGTACCTGTATTGCGAAGGATGAGCGATGGGTTGGAGTACTGAGCGCGAGAGTCCGGGTGACCGAGATTGCCAACGGCTAGATCGAGGTCGCCGTCATTATCGATATCAGCCCAATCGCTACCCATGCCGTGACCAAACAACAGCGGCTGCGTTGTTGGGATTCCAATTGTGCCAGTCTGTTGCGAAACCTCTGCGAATGTGCCGTTCTTGTTGTTGCGATAGAGTCTGTCTGGAGACAAACGATAGGTAGCAACAAAGATGTCCGTCCAGCCATCACTGTTGTAATCGCATAAAGAAGCACCCCATGTGTCATAGAAGGGGCTCGGCTCTCCAAGTGCAAGTTGTGAGGATGTTGTGACATCGGAGAACACCATTGCCCCATCATTGCGCCAGAGTTTGTCTTGGTAGTATGTCTCCTGACCATTCACTTCTCGGCGACCATTGGCAAGAAAGAGATCGAGATCTCCATCGTGATCCATATCAAACCACAACGCAGTGATCGTTGGTGCATCGTTTGTGATTGTAGACACAGCAGTAACGTCAACAAAGCTGCCGTTGCCATCGTTGCGCCACAGTTTGTCGTTCGTATTGCCACCGGCAACAAAACAGTCCATGTCTCCATCATTGTCCACGTCTCCCCACGAAGTAGGTCCGCCAGTCATTGGGAGAGGTGTCCGGATGAAACGAACACCACTGTCATTGCGGAAGTACGTTTGGCCGATGCAGACATCATCAAAGCCGTCGTTATCCCAGTCCACAACACTGGCCTGATCGGAGCGAATTGGGGATCCGTCGGTATTGGTAAGCCCCATTGTCGCTGTTACGTCTTTGAATTGCGGAGCCGGACGAAACTCATGAACGTCTTCAACAACAAGTCGTACAAGGTAGTCGCCTGTTGCTCGATAATAAATACCGGGGATGTTGAAGAAGTTCGGATTGGGCGAGATGGGATCGTAGAGGAATGAGGTTACTGCCGTCATGCCATTATTGTCCTGCGCCCAAACTGGTCCACCGGATTTCATGAGATGTTGAACAACAATGCGGTCGAAACCTCCGATCACCAGACCGTGTGCGCTTACGTCAACCTCAATCCAGCCCGAGGATGAAACGTTTACGGTCTGAGCTACGAGCGTGTTATAAGAGAAGCAATATTGTGATGGTGGGATGGTACCCTCGGAGGCATCGCCGGTGATGCGTATCTCATCCGTTCCTGTTCCGGCACCATAATAGACCAGCACTTTTTTTACGATACATGGGCGTCCGGGACTGAGGATGACGGACTCTTCCCATTGCGCCCGCACGGTGTTTGTTGGGCCGGCTATTCCGTTGTCTCGTCGAACCGTATCTATGCGGGCTGACGCCTCGGAACATAAAAGGACAACAAGGCCAGTAATGATCAGGAGTGAAGGACAGTAGCGCATCGTTCAACCTCATGGAAGAGAAGCTGAAAGATAGCAGGTAGGATCGTTCGTTGGTTTTGCTGCCTGTTATAGGGCAACAAAAACACGGACATATTGGAGTACCACCAGGATAAGGGCGGCCGGGAGACCAAGAGTGAAGATCATCGGAACAACTACACCCCAGAAACCACGTCGCGGAACGAACATCGAGAACAGGGACTCGTGTTGTGACACATCGTTGAATGTGATCTGGTCAGGGGGCACCCCTTTCGCATTAGCGGCCTGTATGATAACCGTAAGGCGGCGTTGTTCACGCATATAGTCCAGTCCCCACAGGGTCATAAGGATAAAATAGATCATCGACTGCCCGGCTCGCAATGCCATATGTCGCTCAAGTGGCAACATGTAGATCACAAACCAGTAGAGTCCGGCTAGAGTAAAGGCAATGCGCAACAATCGAGCATATAATGCACGGTGTTGAATGTATCGTTCAGATATTGATGAGTGTAGCATTGTTGAAAATAAAGAAAGAGCGCGTCCATCCGTTGATGAACGCGCTCCACATTCAATGTCTATACGGGATCTTACTCAGCTGCGGGTGCCTCTGGTGCAGCTTCAGGTGCTGCCTCAGGCGCTGCTTCAGGCGCTGCTTCAGGCGCTGCTTCAGCCACTGCTACAGGTGCTGCTACAGGTGCTGCCTCAGCCACTACTTCAGCCACTACTTCAGCCACTGCTGCAGGCGCTACTTCAGCCACGGGTGCCTTTGCGGCTTCAGCGCGTGCCTTGTCGCGGTCTGCACGACGCTTCTTAAGGCGATCGTAACGTGCCTGAGCAACCGACTTGTGTTGAGCAACGGCGGCTTCGATCTCTTCTTCCGTCTTACCCTTGAAACCAAGGTGACGGCGAAGGAGAACGCCTTCGCGGCTGAGGATCTGGTGAACGATGTCCGTTGGCTGAGCACCAACGCTTAGCCAGTAGAGCGCGCGTGATGCATCAAGAACAATGTTCTTTGGGGTTGTCATTGGGTCGATATAGCCGACCCGTTCGATCGAAGCGCCGTCGCGACGAGCGCGTCCGTCGATCGCAACGATGTCATAGAAGGGATGCTTCTTACGACCGCGGCGACGCAAGCGGAGTTTTACCATGATGTCTCCTTAGGGGACGTAGTGGTGTGAGAAAAAGGAATTGCCTTCGTACTTAATTGCGTCGCATACCGAGTGGGGACTGTGGCTGACGGTTACCCATCATGTTTGCCATCTTTCCCTTCGTCATGTTTCGCATCATCTTCTGCATGTCTTCGAATTGTTTGATGAGCCTGTTCACATCTTGGATGGAAGTACCGCTTCCGGCGGCAATGCGCTTGCGACGGCTTCCATTGAGAACTCGTGGGTTTACGCGCTCATCCTTGGTCATAGACAGGATTATTGCTTCCACGCGCCCAAAGGCCTTGTCATCGATCTGCACATCACGCATAGCCTTGTCCACTCCCGGGATCATGCCAAGCAAATCGCGCAATGAACCCATCTTCTTGATGAGTTTCATCTGATCGAGAAAGTCTTCGAATGTGAACTGATTCTTCTTGAGTTTTTCTTCGAGTCGTTCTGCTTCTTTGTCATCAATCTGAGCCTGCGCCTTTTCTACGAGCGTTACGATATCGCCCATGCCAAGAATACGCGAAGCAATGCGCTCAGGATAGAACGGTTCGAGTGCGTCGATCTTCTCACCAACACCAACGAACTTGATCGGCTTGCCAACAACGGAACGGATTGACAGAGCTGCTCCACCGCGAGTGTCGCCATCGAGCTTTGTGAGAACTACGCCTGTGAGCTCCAGGCGCTCATGGAAGGCTTGGGCCGTATTCACGGCGTCCTGCCCCGTCATGGCATCGCAAACAAACAGAATCTCGTGAGGTTTGAGCAGAGACTTGAGGTCTGCTACTTCTTGCATCATCTCTTCGTCAATCGTCAATCGGCCTGCCGTGTCAACAATGACAACATCGCGCCCATACTTCTTTGCATAGACCAAGGCATCTGCTGCGATCTCCGCCGGCTTTGCATCCTCTTTAGAAAACACCGGTAGTGAGATCTGGGCTCCGAGTGAACGGAGCTGATCGATAGCGGCAGGACGGTAGATGTCGCAGGCCACGAGAAGGGGCTGACGACCCTTCTTTTTGAGGCTGTTGGCAAGCTTTCCGCAGAAGGTTGTTTTACCGGAACCCTGAAGTCCGGCAACCATGATGATCGTAGGAGCCTGAGGCGCCATGACCAGATCTGACTTTGACGCACCCATGAGAGCTACAAGCTCATCATGGATGAGTTTGATCATGAGTTGGCCGGGTAGGAGGTTACCCTTGACTTCGAGGCCAAGAGATTTTTCCTTTACGTCGTCGATAAACTTCTTTGTTACGTTGAAGTTAACATCGGCGTCGAGCAGGGCACGGCGCACCTCTGCCAAGGCTTCATTCACGTTGTCTTCAGTCAGTTTATTCTGACCGCGAATGGCCTTGAGGGCGTAGTCGAGTTTGTCGCTTAAGGATTCAAACATTGCAGTTCTCAGAGAACCGCAAATATACGAATCATCTTGTTACCACCAGCCCCTTAGAGCCAAGAACAACTCCGGAGGCGGAGACTACTTGGAGCTGGTAAGCTCCGTTAGGCAATGAGCTTACAGAGAGTGACGTGGTCAAAGAAATGCCGTTTGCAGACATGGCACCGGTGTAAACGATCGTTCCGGCGGAGTTCACGAGCTGGGCTGTGCAGGCCTCTGTGACAGTGCCGGACGTTGCAGGGATGGAGATGTTGAGTATATCGCGCGTAGGATTTGGGCCAACGGACCAGGACTCGGTAGCGTCGTCTTGTTCGTCATTCACAGATACAGTGCCAGGAGATACTTCGGCAAGGTTGGCATTTACCGACCCGTTAGCGTCGATGAGGAATAGCTTAAATGCAGGGCCGTTCTGATTCGAATCCGGTTGGTTAAAGCCGGAAGAAAGAAGAAGGAAAGCCTTGTTCATGCCACGAAGGTCACAAATATATCCCTTCACCTTTTTGTCTGCAGTGTCTCGCACCCAGATCGTGTCGATTGCCGGGGTGACATTTGTGTATTCCGGGGCTGCATCTCCATATCCAAGGTTTGAGGCAAAAGAAGTGGTTGCGCTTGCAAACGTGATCCTAGGAGTGTCCGTTGAATAATGGCCAACACGAACAGAGGTCTTCCCGGCTTCAGACGATTGCTCAAGCGCATTCTCGAGTACGGCAACAGTGAGGCCGAAAGGACGTCCGTCCGGGTTATGCATGAACTTCGATGTATCGGCAACGCCCGTTGCGATCAACGTATAGATTCTTCCCGGACGAAGTGGGTCGAGCGTTACTGTGCTGATCGTATCGCGATAGTTCGTAGATGAGGCCGGCGCAAAACCAATCACAATGGGCGTGTTTGCAGGAAGGTTCGAGAACGGCGTGGCCTTGCGATAGGTAGCATTGTCGAAGGTCTTTGTGCCATTTACCCAGATGTCTACCGTTGCGAGAGTCGGATCAGAAGCATTGTGGACAAGCTGAATGCGACTTGTTTGGGAGCCGGCGATAAGGGGCGACTTAACCACACGACCATCCTCAAGCACAGAAATCAATGCAAGTGTGTCTGTGCTTCCTGCATTTTCCTCGGGTGTCTTGAAGCCACTGATAACACATACCACAACGGAGCTGGCAAGTGATGAGAAGTCCACGCCGAATGAAGCAATAACCTTTGTCTTGTCTCCGGCCTTCGTGAAATCGATCGTTGTTTGTTTGCGCTCTGCGATGGTGGGAGTGAGACTGCGGCCTGAGTACGCCATACCTGCAACAGCTGCCTTACTTGCGCCACGAAGCCAAACATCACCTGACTCAAGATCTGTTGCCCCATTTACAAAGTAGATGCCAGTTTTAGTTGGGTCGGCAACACTTACTTCAACTTCAAAAGTGAGGATCGATAATGCGATATCCTTGCCATTCGGGTTGGCAACGTAGGATGCAGGGGTCTTCACTCCGCTTAGGATGGCCATATATCCCTTATCAGCACCCGGTGTGAAGGTATGCTCAACAAAGGCTTCACCAGCATCGATGCTGCTTCCCGGGGCGGCTGCGAAAGTCACTTCTAAGTCACCAAAAATGGCCACGGAGTTCAAGTTGTCCGCCGATTGGAAATTGATGTCCTCGATCTTTGTTGTCGACCCGGCCTGTGTTACGTACAGGTCAACAACACGAAGCTGAGGCTCCGGGCTGTTGTGCAGGAACGTAATCAATGAAAGCTGCGCTACTCCTGGAATACCTCCAAGAATCAGAACAGAAAGGATTGTAAGAAGGCGGACCGACATGTAAGCTCCGGGGGATACGACTGACGTGACTGTATTCAAGGTAAAAAGCTCATTTGAGCCATAAAGTTTCACACATGGATTGCCGGATAGGCCACATGGTGAGCGTCTGCGAGAGAATGGAGCGCAGGGTGGACAGGTACTACACGCACTGTGCAACCATTCATCCCTGTCTGGCCACATTCATATTCTCCCTCGAAAATAGAAATGTGCCCCTCATTGCGTGCAAAGGTCATTGCTTTTGTCTCGGTTGGCCGGATCTCACCCTTGGAGTCAACCGGACCATAGACCGTCTGAACAATAACGGCATCGGATGGGATGGCCCCGAGTTCTACCCGTGCAGTGACATGTATGCGCTTACCCACGTGTGCATGGGATGCTCCGTGGATGGTAACGTCCGATATCTTTACTGCGGGCCAATTCGCTTCGATGCCATCAAAGTATGACACCATTTCCTTTGCCTGCTTACCATCGTTTGCTGTGATGGCAGAGTATCCAGCCATTGCTGGGAGATATGCCGTAAGAGTATAGTCACGAACCATGCGCTGAGCAGCAAACCTCCAGGCATTGGTCTTGATGTTGTGCTTCATCATAGCAACCCAGCGTTCCGGGACGCGGCTACCTGCTATGTCGTAGAAGAGTGGTACGATGCCATGCTCAAGGACATCATAAAGTGTGATGCTGTCCGCTTGATCTTGCTCTTCGGGATCAAATACCTCACCGCGGCCAATGGCCCAGCCGTTCTTCCCATCGTATCCTTCTGCCCACCAGCCATCGAGGATGGAGCAATGCAGCACGCCATTAATGGCCGCCTTCATTCCGGATGTGCCCGAAGCTTCGTGCGGACGGCGCGGTGTGTTAAGCCATACATCGCATCCACGTACCATCAATCGAGCGGTGTCCATGTCGTAATCTTCTAGGAAAACGATCCGCTTTTGAAGATGGAATTCTTTGATCTTCTCATGAACGTTCTGAATGAGTTCCTTGCCCAGCGTATCCTTCGGGTGTGCCTTGCCGGCAAGGATGAACTGAACAGGGCGGTCTGCATTGAGAATGATCTTGCTCAATCGCTCCATATCTCGCATGAGTAGGTCTGCCCGCTTATAGGACGCAAAACGTCTGGCAAATCCAATTGTGAGAATGTCGGGATCAAGACATTCGTTGATCGTAGACATCTGCTCCTGCGTTAGTGACGCATGGTGCTTGCTAAGGATGTGCTCACGAGCGCCGAGAACCAATCTGTCTCGGCGATGCTGATGAATTCGCCAGAGTTCAATGCTAGGAATGGAGTCTACATCTGCCCAGGAACTCTCCTTCCATGGCTCGGTGCGCCAATCAGAGCCCAGATACCGATCGTAGATCTCTCCAAGTTCCGGTGCAACCCACGTTGTTGTGTGTACGCCATTCACCAAGCCTTGGATTGGAACTTCATCGAGAGAAAACTCATCCCATACGCCGTGCCACATCTGACGTGCAACCTCACCATGGAGAGCGCTCACGCCATTTCGGTACGATGATCCGCGCATGCCAAGAATGGTCATGGAAAATCCGGTCTCTGTCTGCCCCTTTTTCATCGAACCAAGCGCAAGGAAGTCTGACCAAGAGAGCCCCATACCTTCTACATATTTTCGGAAATACGGCTCCAGGGTAGCGTGTTGGAAGACCTCATTGCCGGCCGGTACAGGTGTATGGGTAGTGAAAACACTGCTCGTTTGCGTCATCCGCCATGCTTCTCTGAAATTGATGCCGAACCGCTCCATGAATTGGTGCGTGCGTTCCAGCATAAAGAATGCGGCGTGACCTTCATTAACATGGCATACGCTAGGATCGATCCCAAGGGCTCGTAAAGCACGCATACCACCAATGCCAAGCATCATTTCCTGCATTATGCGGGTGTCTATGCTCCCTCCATAGAGTCTGTCCGTTACATCCCTTAGTGCTGCATCGGTGTTCTGCGGAACATTCGTATCGAGCATATACAGTGGAATGCGGCCAACATTCACCTTCCAGATCTGAGCGTAACACGTTCCTAGGGGTAGCTCAACACTTATGAGAAGGGGCGAGCCATCTGCATTGGAAACCAGTGTTAGCGGAAGGGAGAAGAAATCCACTTCTTGATACTGCTCATTTTGCCAGCCGTTCTCCGTGAGGTACTGTCTGAAGTAACCTTCTTGATACAACAAGCCAACGGCCACGAGTGGAAGTCCAAGATCGCTAGCGCTCTTGAGATGGTCGCCGGCGAGTACTCCCAATCCTCCCGAATACGAGGAGAAACTCTCATGAATGCCAAATTCGGCGCAGAAATAGGCGATGTAGGATGCCGGGTGAGCCTCTAACGTTGAATACCACCCGGGAGAATCCATATACGACCTGAAACTCGCTAAGACGGAAGCTGCCGCCTGTACATACTCCGGACGTTTCGAGAGATGCTGGAGTCGTTCTTGAGAGAGCTGACCGAGCATCCGCACGGGATTGTGGTGTACCTCATTCCATAGCTGCGCATCTAGTCTCCGAAAGAGCTCTGTAGCCTCGGAGTTCCAACACCACCAGTAGTTATAGGCGAGTTCCTTCAGTGGCAGAAGCTCGGTGGGGATAGATGGAGAGACAACAAATGTTGTAATTGGACGCATGAGTCGGTTGGGGTCGTGAGTTGGATGTGAACTACAAAGGTAGGGTCTGGCGTCCGTACGCTATACTTGTTGCATGATCCTTTTGCCAACCGTGGAAAACCTCTCCCTTGCAGCCGATGTCTTGCGCGGTGGTGGTGTGATCGCCATTCCAACTGAAACTGTCTATGGATTGGCAGCACGAATCACTGACAGAGTAGCGCTCGAAACGATCTTTCGCATTAAGGGGCGTCCATCAGACAATCCGCTGATCGTACATGTTTCATCGATCGAGCAGGCACGGGGACTCGTTTCTGCGTTGGCGCATGATTCGCTGGAACGCGTGGCCGGGTTGTTCTGGCCCGGACCTCTGACGTTGGTCTTTCCGGCGGCAGATACTGTGTCCACCATCATCACAGCCGGACTCAGCACCGTTGCTGTCCGAATGCCCCAGCATCCCATTGCACGATCGATTATTGATGAATGTGGGAGCCCCTTAGCAGCTCCAAGCGCAAACAAGTCGGGCAGACCAAGTCCAACAACAGCCCAACATGTTGAAGCAGACCTCGGACCCGAGGTACGTATCATTGATGGCGGTCCATGCCGCGTAGGGTTGGAAAGTACCGTAGTGCGTGTGATGTCGGACAAATTGATTGTGCTGCGTCCGGGCATTATTACGATGCAGGAACTCCGGGATCGTACCGGTCTACCAGTTGATCATGCGGGAACGGCGGAAGATCTCAATGGTTCACCCGGAACAAGGTATCGTCACTATGCACCTAACGCTCATGTAGTGTTAACCTACTCAATCAGTGAAGCCTTCAATTTTTTGGCAGGGGGCGATGCACGTGCCATGCTCCTCGCTCGTCCAGAGCTCCATGCTGAATTCCAAGGACAGATCGTGGGATCACTGACAGAGCATGATCTTTATGCCGAACTGCGGCGGGCCGACGATTTGCATGTTGAACGCATTGTGGTACTTTGTGATGGGACCGTACAATGCCACGAAGCTCTGATGAACAGGCTGCGGAAGGCTTCACAAGATGGAAATGAGCAGGATTCAGGGACATGATCACAACCACTGTGCGAGTGATGAACAGAGCCGGATTACACACCAGGCCGGCAGCGATGTTGGTGAAGGTCGCTGCGCAGTTCAAAAGTGAGATGTACCTCATACGAGACGGATTCAATATCAATGCAAAGAGCATTATCGGTGTGATGACGTTGGCCGCCGAACAAGGCTGCGAGCTCGGACTTCATGTGGAAGGTCCCGATGAAGTAGCTGCGGCCAAGGCCATGGAAGACCTGTTCTCTGGAGGATTTGGCGAACAGCTATGACTACGTTCACACCAACAGGCACTCGCATTCTGAAGGGTATTCCGGCATCGCCGGGAATTGCCGTTGGCAAGGCTTTTGTCCTAAGCATAGAAAGCCCGAGTGTACAACCGGAAGTTCTCGAACCACATGAGATCCCCCACGAAGTTGCACGGTTTCTCACTGCGCAAGAGGCAACAAACGCCGAGCTCCTCAATTCCATCGAGCTCGCACGTCAAGAATCGAGCACGGTGAAATCGATCATTGAGTCCTACCTCCTCATTGCAAGCGACCCCGTTATGACGGGTTCCATTGTTGATCGCATCAAGGCAGGCACTCCCGCAGAAACAGCAGTCCTCACAGAGTTTGACGTCCACAAAACAGTCCTCTATGGAGCTCGTGATGCGTTACTACGGGAACGCGTTCAGGATTTTGAACATGTGATGGAGCGGATGATCGCAGCTTTGCGAAACAGAACACTCTCGCACGAACAGGCGGGAGACAGCATTGTTGTTGCCGGTTCGATCACACCCCAAGACATGTTGTTCTTCAAGAAGTTGCGAACGTTGGGCTATGTGTCTGAAGTAGGCGGCATTAACTCACATTCGTGCATCCTTGCTCGCGACTTTGGTGTACCGGCCGTGATAGGGATACGCAATGCAACAGATGTAATCACCTCAGATGCCATCGTCATAGTTGATGGTTATGCGGGGATTGTGATTGTTGACCCCGATAATGACACGCTTAATGAATACATAAAGAAACATCGTCAAGCAACGGAGTACAGAGATCGACTTGGTGGACTCGTTGGGAAACCAACCATAACAACCGACGGTGTGCAACTTGTCCTAAAGGCGAACATTGATTCGCCCGAACAGGTAGATGCGGCGATCATGGCAGGCTGTGAGGGAATAGGACTCGTTCGAACTGAAATGTTGCTTGTGCAGCGCGGGAGATATCCAAGCGCTGATGAGCAAACAGAGTGGTATAGTGACATAGCACAGCGAGCCTATCCACTGTCAGTAACCTTCCGTGCCTTTGATGTTGGCAGTGATAAGTTTCGCGAAGGCATTCCACATCACGAAGAGAATCCGGCACTTGGATTACGTGGTATTCGATTCCTGCTCTACCGTCCGGATATCTTTGAAAGTCAGATCTGTGCCATTCTGCAGGCATCTGTACACCGGAACATAAGACTCATGTTACCGATGATTGCCACCTTGGAAGAGCTGGAACAGGCAAAGGCGGTGATCGAAACGTGCAAGACGAAACTTTCACAACAAGGTGTTGATTTCGATCCAGCCATGCCCCTTGGCGTGATGATCGAGACACCCGCAGCTGCGTTGATGGCCTCGGTCTATGCCTCTCGTGTGGACTTCCTATCCATCGGCACAAATGACCTAGCCCAATACAC
>CALMZQ010000177.1 GCA_937870915.1 uncultured Ignavibacteria bacterium | reverse complement strand
GCACTCCATGACGGGGGTAGAACATATGTCCTACCCATTTATTTGTTACTGCTTGCTTCCTGTTGTCAAAGAACACCGACTTTTCGACTTTTTTCCCCTTCGTTTGCGACCGTGCCGCTCGAAGGGGAGACAAACATAAGGGTATTGAACCACTCCACCAAATGGGAATGCGAAAAAGGTGGAGGATTCCTGAAAAAAATTTAGAGATCGAATTCCATCTTCACAGTGATAGAGGCGGTCTTACGCTTTGATGTAGTGTTAAATGCCCCACCCCAACTGTAGTCCTCATTGCTGTTCTGAGCTGTGATCTGGAAAATCCCCATATCAGCCCGAAGCAGCTTCCCCAGCCGCCCGGCTGAGTTCTCAGCGATCTTCTCTGCTCGATCGGTCCCATCTTTAGATGCCTTTGCCAAGAGATCCAATTTGAGCTCTGCCAGCTTGGTATAGTAGTACTCGGGGGGCTGAGAATTCAATACTACTCCTGCGTCTATAAGCTCACTAATCTCCCGCGACAGCATCTCTACCTTGTCTACGTCCTTGCTTTCTACTTGCACGTTCTGACTGAGATTATACCCGTCAAAAACTTGCTCATATCGCTCTCCATTCTGTACGGAACGGTACACAGGGTTGATTGCCACAGCACTGATAATGATGGCGTCAGATGGAATGCCCTTTGAAACGAGATAACTCCGCACTCTGTCTGCATCAGCTCGGATCTGACCATAAGCGCTTGCCACAGTAGATCCCATACGCGCATATGATGCCCGCCATACAATGAGGTCACTCACAAAATCTTGTTGGGCTAGCCCCGTAACGATAATCTTTTCTGTTCGGGGATGACTTCCCGTCCACGCAGATCCCAATAAGGCGGCCGCTCCAACAACACCCGCTGCCACTGCTATTGCTGCCCAAAGTCGATACTGCATAACGCTCCTTTGCTGTTTTTTAAGGGGGCTTGTCCTATCCGGGCAACCAAAATACATCCGCTCTACACCGAACGAGCGGTCGAAAGCCGTATTTTTGCTATTCGACGAATCCTATGGACCATTGACTGCACCCTTCCGTATGGCAAAACCGCTGAGTATTCTGTTCGTCACGAGCGAGATTTACCCGTTCATTAAGACGTCCGAATTTGCCGACCTGTGTTATGCACACTGCCTTGGCGTGCGAGAGATCGGACACGACATTCGTGCCATGATGCCGAAGTACGGCTATATCTCGGAACGCAAGAATCGCATCCACGAGATCAATCGCCTTCGAGACATCCCTATCCCGATTGGCTCAGAAGCTCATCCGGCTACGGTAAAGTCGAGCTCGATCAATAACCCACGGGTGAAGGTTCAATCGTATATCACGACGAACTCGAACTACCTGGATGTCAATAAGGGTATCGAAGCTGATATCAACACCGGTGTTACGTTTCCGAATAACGACGAACGCTACATCTTCTACAACCGCACGGTTCTGGAGACTTGCCTTTTGCTTGGCTGGTTCCCTGACATCATTCATTGTGTTGGTTGGCAAACGGCTCTCATCCCTGCCTATATACGTACCCGCTATCCGCAGGAATTCAAAAAGACGAAGATCGTTATGACGATCTCTGACTTCGAAGAGCAAGGGGTGTTCCCTCTGAAGTCTCTCCAAAAAACGGGTCTCACAGAAGACGCCATGGAGAAGGCTAAATACAAGAACAAAATGAACTTCCTCCGCGCAGGCCTAGCCTACGCAGATCGTGTGTCTACACTTTCTCCTACCTATGCAACAGAACTCAATGCGAATAAAGAGTTCAAGGAGAATTGGCTTCCACTGTTGAATAAAAAACCTCTGGCTGGTATCGGCCATGGCATCGACCTCTTGCATTGGAACCCAAAGACGGATGCAAATAATCGCGCCAAATACGATGCTAAAGAACCTGCAAACAAAGATTCGGCGCGCGAAGCACTTCAAAAGGAAACGGGCCTCTCAATCAGAGACACGGCGATGATTGCGGCGTTTCTTGGCCCCCTCACAGAAGAACGGGGTGCCGACGCATTTATCGCGGCAATACCAGACTTGGTAGCAGCAGGTGTTCAGGTGATCATCGCTACCGATATGCCAACTCCGCTTCGCAAATCAGCCGATGCTCTGATGAAGAAACACCCACACGATGTTCACGTTCGTGTTGGATACGACGAAGAATACCTGCACCACCTCATGGCGGGTGCAACGGTTCTTGTAAAACCGTCACGCCACGAAGTGAGTGGGCAATTCCAACGAATCGCTCTTGCATATGGCACCATCCCGATTGTTCGTGCCGTGGGCGGTATTGCCGAAGGCCTTGTAGATGTTGATGAGGCAAAGGGGGCTGGCAATGCCTTCATCATGAAGAAGACTGATGCCGCAGAGATCGTAAAAACATTCAAACGTGCTCTAAAAGCACACGCTTCACACGAAGCCTGGAGTGAGATCGTCGGCAAAGCCATGTCCACACCCGTTGGCTGGGCTGCTTCAGCGCAGGGCTACGACGAGTTTTACAGATCTCTGGTCAAGGATACCAAATAGCCGTGTTCGACCTGTGGCGTGGCCACCACGCATTCTATGCTGCGATCATTGCCCTCGGCTTGATCCTCTCGTCGTGCAACGACATACCCACAAGTGTGGGCTCTGAGGTTGTACCCGGAACCGATACAATTTTCGCACTCTCGTCATTGGATGCGCCTCTGCTCTTCAATGATACTACGTCTTCTGTTCGCGAACCGTTGGTGAACTCAACGTACTTCCTCCTCGGGAATACACAGAATGATCAGGCTCGGGTCTTTGTGGAGTTCATCAACTATCCTGACCTCGGACCTGATTCTTCATATGACGTGGTGAGCGCGGACCTTCAGATGTTTCCGCAAGATTATCGCTACGGCGATACATCGGACCGCTCGGTCTCGTTCTCTGCCTATGAACTTAAACGTTCATGGTCTGCCAACGTAACCTGGGACTCTATCTGGGCTGCCGATGGTAGCACAGACTTCTATTCAACTGCCGATGCACCGGTCTGCACGTTTTCTGATCAGGTGACTGTTGCGGCAGACTCCATGATTCGCGTTCCGTTTGATGTGGATGCTGTAAAGAGATGGATGGTTGCCGGACGAGATTCAGCTCTTGTGAAAGAAGTGTACGGCGTAGTGCTGCTACCCTCCAACACCTCTGTCATCCGTCAATTCCGCAATCTGAACGGCGTGTTACAAGTAATGAGACTTCGCGTGATCTCCAAGAAGCGGGATTCAACCGCCGCTCTCGATACTGCATATGTAGAGAGTGCCGTGGCCAATTTTGTCAATACTCCGGAAGCTCAGTCGGGAGAGTTCCTTGTGCAAGGGGCTCGCATTCACCGTACGTCTATCCAGATCAATCTCGACTCGATACCGAACAACTCCGTTATCGTAGGTGGTACTCTACGTATCACGGTTAACAATGCACCGTCCACCTATGGTTTGTTTGGACGTGATGAGCTTCTTGCCGTTCGGTACGCCCCACCTCTCGGTTCAATCATAGAGCTCTCGTCGCGCGGGGATTCCTCCGGCGTGTATGTTTTCTCCAACATCGGACCAATGTTGCAATTGATTCGGAAGTACGGTGGTACAGCCGAGCTCATCATCAAACCGTCTGGCGTGTATGAAACGTGGCGAATGAATCGCCTACACATCTACGGTCTCGATGCAGAAGAATACCTTCGTCCGCGCGTAACAGTTGCCTATACCATTCCGGGCGTGTTCGATAAATGATGCGCCCCCTCCTCATCCTTGCTATACTCACAATCCCACTTGCCGCATTTGGTCAAGGGGGCTCCAACTACTCGTCAATTGGCCTTGGCGATCTTCGCAGGTCTGTTGGTGCACTGTACGACGGCATGTCCGGCACGTCCATAGCAATGCCAAGTGATCACGGCATCAATCTCGTGAACCCTGCACTGTTGGGATTCTCTCCGTATACACGATTGCAAGCAGGCTACAGATTCAATCAGCACCTCGTAACTGACAACGGAAATTCGATCGCTCAAAACAATGGCGAGATTGATGGCCTGATGGTGCTCTTCGCTATAGATACTGCACATGGATTTGGAGTGTCTTTTGGCGTTGTCCCGTATTCGTCAGTCAACTATGTAGTGCAACGTGAACTCAAAACTGACATTGACGGCACATTATTAACAGGACGGAGTCAACAACAAGGAACCGGTGGTACCTCTAGCATTCAGCTTGGTGCGTCGGGTAGGATTGGAGATTTCTACGGTGGTGTTTCTATCCAAGCACTCTTTGGCGTGATCACGCTCTCTGATAACATTTTTATCGATGGGTACAGAGAACTCGTTACCTCAACAACGTCGTATGATGTGCGTGGACTTCTCCTTCGCGGCGGTGTGTATTACAAAGCAACATCTGCATTATCTCTCGGGGCATTTGTTTCGGGTGGGCCACAGGGCTCGATGAACGTTGTCTATCGCGCATCCGGATCCTTGAGTGGTAGTCCGTACTTTGATTCAACACGTGCAGTGCAGGCAACAACAGAGCTGCCGTATAGCTTCGGCATCGGTGCGTCGATAACGTCAGGCCGATCGCGGTACGGGGTGGATATTGAATGGGGCGACCATTCAAACGTAGATGTCAATCCCCGATCAGACGCAACGTATACACGTTCCTTGCGCGCAACTCTTGGCTTTGACAGGCCGGCCGCACAATATGCTCCAACGTTCTCGGAGAAATGGGGCTTCCGTGCAGGTGCCGGATTCCAACGCCAGTATTACACGTTTAAGGGCGAAAACATAGACGAACTTTTTGCCTCCGGTGGCTTCGACTTCCCTCTCGGAGCAAGTGCAACGGTGGACGCTGCCGTGATGGGCGGATTTCGTGGCCCATCGAATGGCGCGTTGTCAGAGATCTTTATGCGTCTTACGTTTACCGTGAGTATCGGTGAAACGTGGTTCAAACCGTTCTCACGCGAGTGATGATCGAAGTTGTAGACCTACCTTCTAACAGCGGTATGGTTACAACCTTCCCACCGTGCTGTTCAACCACATCAGCGCCAACGATCGTATCGCGAGTATAGTCGCCCCCTTTCACAAGAACATCGGGCAATAACGTTTCGATGATGGTAAGGGGCGTATCATCACCAAAGATCACTACGTGATCTACAGAACGCAGTCCGGCAATGACGGTGGCTCGGTCGAGCTCTGAATTGACGGGACGCTCCGGACCTTTCAATCTTCTCACGGACTCGTCGGCATTTAAGCCTAAGACTAGCACGTCTCCCAATGCTTGAGCCTGTTCGAGATAGGTAACGTGTCCGGCATGGAGGATGTCAAACACGCCGTTTGTAAACACGATGCGCTTTCCATCTGCGCGCAGTCCATCACGTAATGCAACAAGCTCGGTTTCGGATGTGATGATCATGAGGATTGCGTTGATGTCTCATCTTCGTGTACTGCACGCAGAAGGGTGTTAGCAGTTATCGCCACAATGCCCGGTTCGGCCACTACACAGCCTGCTGCAACATTTGCCAGTGCAGCAGCCTCGCGCATGGAGGCACCTGCTGCAACCATCGCACCTAGTGTTGCAATAACAGTATCTCCTGCACCGGAAACATCCGCTACGTTCTTGGCTCGCGTGGGTACACTGCTTACATCACCACTACGTTCAAACAACATCATGCCCTCGGATCCAAGGGTGATGAGCACGTTCTGGCAGTTGAGTCTTTCCATGAGCATCGCTCCGGCACGGCGAACATCCTCATCCGTCTTGATCGGTATGTCAAGCGCGTCAGCTGCTTCCTTCCGATTGGGCTTAAACAGGGTACAAGATGTGAAGTCAAAGAAGTGCCGGCGTTTAGGGTCAACGAACACGGGGATCGACCGTTCGGATGCCACTGCCATCACTGCATCAATGAGCTGCGGTGAGAGGAATCCCTTGTCGTAGTCTTCAAGTACGATCCCCCGGAGTGCCGTCCGCTTGCGAAGAAAATCCGCAACTGCATCGATCACCGTAGAGGAAACATGTGCTCGCGTTTCTCGGTCGAGCCGAACGATCTGTTGGTTATTTCCGATCACTCGTGTCTTTACCGTAGTTGGCCTGCCTTCTTCGGTTGTAATGCCATCGATGTCCAGTCCGGCTGCTAGACTGATCTCGCGCAGCATTTTGCCCGATGAATCATCACCCACAACTCCGCAGAGAAGGGGCTTGGCACCAAGCCCAAGAAGGTTCGTCGCAACGTTTGCTGCGCCCCCTAGATGGAAACTTTCGTTATCGATATCGACAACGGGAACGGGAGCTTCGGGCGAAACACGATGGACACTGCCCCAGAAATATCTGTCGAGCATGATGTCTCCCACCACAGCGATCTCCATCCCGCTGAGTGCTGCAAGCAGTTCCTGTGTACGCTCACGTGATAGGTGATGCATCGCAGGGGCTCGTACTTATGCTTGAGCGCCGGAGACCGGAGCTGGGCGTGTTGCCATTTGACGATCGAGGAGGTAAACCGACGGGCCATCTGATCCAACAAGCTTGAGGCGCTCAATAATCTCCACCACAAGTGCCTCTTCTTCTACTTGTTCATTGATGAACCATTGTAAAACGATCTGTGCCGGGAGGTCCTTCTCCTTGAGGGCAAGCTCATAGAGGGCGTTGATGCTGGCTGTGATCGCCAGTTCATGCTTGCGAACTTGTTCAAACACCTGTACTGCCGAGGTATACTTCTTGACCGGTGCAGCAAGGGGGCGAAGACTAACAGACTCCCCACGGTTATGGAGGAAGTCATAGAGCTTCATTGCATGCATCGTCTCCTCTTGCCATTGCACGCGCATCCACTGGGCAAAGCCCGGCAGATTCTGCTCGGCAAACCATGCTGCCATCCCGAGATATGTGTAGGCGCTTTGAAATTCAGCCTGGATCTGGATGTTAAATGCATCGACGAGTTTTGGTTTCATTGGCATGGCGGTTCCTTGAGCAAGAGGGTATGTCACGAAATTACCCAATTCGGGGCTAGTTTCGGGGTCCCAACTACCACACAAACGGAAGAACTATGAAGCGCCAGACCACACTTACCCGACTCTCCATCGTAAACGCAGAGTTTTTTGCCTTTCATGGCGTCCGCGAAGAAGAACGCGATCTCGGCGGTCGCTACCAAGTGGACGTTGATGTTTGGTACGACACAATGAAGGCAGTTGTGAGTGACGATCTGAGTGATACGGTGAACTACGAAGAGGTGCTCTTCCTCGTGAATGAACACATGAATGGTGAATCATGCGAACTCATCGAAACGTTGTCCTTTGACATGGCATCTGCCATCATCGATCGTTTTGCAGCTGTTCGTCAAACAACAGTGCGTGTTCGTAAACTCAACGTTCCTATCCAGCAGGTTCTCGACCACGTAGAAGCAGAGATCACTGTCGGTCGCGAAGCCTGATCAAAACGATGCAGGTGCTTCTCTCACTTGGCTCTAACATTGGCGATTCGCGTGCCATGGTTCGAAGAGCGATGTTGGAGATCGAGCGATCGATCTTAACGGACACACGTCGTTCTCATCTGTGGCTCACCGATCCCGTAGGGTTTACGGACCAACCTCCGTTTATCAATGCGGCCATTGTTGGCGCGTGTGAACACACTGCTCAGGAGATTCACGACCGTTGCAAGGAGATCGAGGTTGCCTTGGGCCGCAGACAACGCGAACGTTGGCGTGAGCGCGAAATCGATATCGATGTGATCCTCGTTGGTATGGAGATCATTGACGAAGGAGAACTTCACATTCCTCATGCACGCATGGAGGAACGCCGGTTCGTATTAGCCCCCTGTCACGAGATCGCACCGGATATGATATCTCCACGCTCCGGAAAGACCATTACCGAACTCCTTGCACAATGTCCAGACGATTCTGCTGTTGTTGTGAGCGAATGAACACCCATGCGCATCCCTGAACATATCATCGATCAGGTACGATCACAGGTAGACATTGTGGACGTGATCGGAGAGCATGTAAAGCTCAAGCGCACGAACAAGAACTTCCTTGGACTGTGCCCCTTTCACAACGAAAAGACCCCATCGTTCAATGTCAACCCGGAACGTGGCATCTACAAGTGTTTTGGCTGTGGTAAGGCCGGCAATGTGATCACGTTTGTCGAAGAGCACCTGCATATGGGCTTTGTAGACGCGGTTAAACACCTTGCTCGCAGAAGTGGCATTGAGATACCTGAAGAACAACGCGATGATCCCACGGGCGAACTCGCACGTAAGGATGCCGCACTACGAGCATTACGAGAAGCCGCTGACTATTACCGTTCCATTGTGCGTACGTCCGATGGGGCACCTGCTCGTGCTTTTTTTGCAAAGCGGGGCTTTGGCGACGAGATATCAGAAGCCTTCAAGCTCGGAGCTGCACCGGCATCGTGGGATGCCGGAATGAAGCATCTGCTTGAAAGGGGCTTTGCTATCGAACATCTTGTGGACGCCGGCTTGGTGATCACACGAGAAGATGGCAAGACCTATGACAGATTCCGCGGAAGAGCGATGTTCGCCATCAGTGATGATGCCGGACGTGTAGTTGGCTTCAGCGCGCGCACGTTAACGGACGAACCAGGTCAGCCGAAATACGTCAACTCCCCACAAAGCATCGTCTTCGATAAGAGTAGAGTTCTCTACGGTCTGGACCGAGCAAAGCGATCAATTACCGAACATCGCACGGCCATACTCGTGGAAGGTCAGGCCGATGTGATCTCCCTGCATCAAGCTGGATTCACCGCTACGGTTGCAAGTTCCGGTACTGCACTAACACAGGACCAACTTCGGCTGATCAAACGATACGCAGACACGATCGTTCTCATCTTCGACAGTGATGAGGCCGGACAAAAGGCCATCACACGCGGAATTGAACTCGGCCTTGCCGGTGGTTTTGATGTGAAATGTGTGCTTCTTCCGCCAGGAACAGACCCAGACTCTCTTGTACGCGAGAGAGGTCCTGAAACACTGCGATCGTTGATCGATGGAGCCCCTTCCTGGCTAGTCTACCAAACGGATCGGTTCCAACGCATGGGATTACTCGATGATCCCGTGCAACAGGCCAAGGCTGTACGAACGATGTTGGAGTGGATCGGCTCTGTTCCGGATACACTTCGCCATCAGTTCCTTGTGAGAGATCTCGCTGAACGATTTCGACTTGATGAACGACTGCTTGGCTCTGAACTTTCGCAGATCACAAACCGCAAGCCTGCGCAACGATTTGATCAACGGCCGGACACCCGACAACAGTCCATCATGCAACCTGTGGGACCAGAGACCAAGGTTGCCAGCCGTCCAATTGCCGTATTGTTGCCACCTGAACGTGAGCTGATTCGTGTTGCTATGACATTGGAAGATGGACTCAGTTTTCTCCTCAATGGTTTTCATGTAACAGAGAAAACTTTTTGGAGTGAAGGGGGCCAACGCATTTTCCGCAGAATACTCATTGCCGAGGTCGAACACGGAGAATGGGTTCAGCAGGTATTGAATGATGAAGAACTTACAACTGATGAGCGGCGGGAGCTGGCAGACATACTTTTTGCCGTTTCATCACCAAGTGATGCGTGGGGGAGATTCAATGTTGATGTTCCTACGTATGACATAGCACGTCCGGTGCGTGACGCACTCTTAAACATCGAGATCCATCGTCTGCATCAGCGCATTGATATCATGACGCAGACCATTGAGACCACGATTGACATCGACGAACGCAAACGATTCATGTATCAGATCACGGCGATGATCAAACGGCGCGAAGATCTGCGCAGATGTTTCGACACCGATCCCAAAGACCTCTCATGGCAGCACGACGTTTCAGTTTTGTAACCCTTGGTGGTGCACTCCTCGGTGCCATCGGCCTATGGGGCTATGTGTCTCTTACTCGTTCGTATGAGGACGATATCGTAGTGCCGTTCGTTGTGGTTTCACCACCGAACCAAGCCCTCCTATCAACCGTGCCGGCTACTCTATCTGTACGGGTTCGTGCGTCGGGTCTACAGCTTCTGAACTTGAAATATTTCACAAAGGCAGCAGCGTGCACGCTTGACCTTCGAAGGCTAAGAGCCACGGGCCCATCGACCTATACAGCTGAGAGTCCTGATCTCCTTCGGAGTCTCGTATCCTCCATTCCCGTTCGCACTATCTCTGTTGTTCCAAGTGAACTCAACCTTGCCACCGGAGATCTTGCGGTAAAGAGGGTTCCCCTTCGCGTGCAGCACAACATTGCCTGCAGACAGGGATTTGTCCTAGCCTCCACTCCACAGTCTTCTGTACAAGAAGTTGAGGTGCGCGGTACACAGAACACAGTTGAGCGAATCCAAGAGTGGTCCACACAACGACTTTCGGTTGATGATGTCCACGAATCCGTAAGCATGGAGGTACCTGTGAGTGACACGTTGATGTCACTCGTGAATGTGGTGCCTTCAACAGTGCGCGTGCAGCTCAACGTTCAACAATCGGCAGACCTGATCGTAATGGACGTACCGGTCACGCTCGCTACGTCGCAAGGATCGGAATACATGGAAGTGCGTCCATCACGTATACGTGTAGTTGTTCGAGGCGGAGTAGATGATGTTGCCATGATCTCTGCCAAAGATCTTCATGCAGAGATCACAGAGAGGCCCCAGAGTGGCATTGTGCGCCCACGTGTATTAGCACCGCAGAATGTGAAGGTGATCTCCACAGACCCACCATTCGTGCGTGTTACGGCACGCAAGGATGGTTACCAGGTGCCACGGATCAGTAGTGATGAGTCTCCATAACTCAAGAACCGATAGTCGTTCTTCAGTGCTGCCTCGTACACATCGCGCCAATGATCACCACCGCAGAACCCGGCAACGAGCAGTAGGAGCGTGTTTCCGGGCTGATGGAAATTGGTAACGAGCGCGTCGGCCATGGCAATGCGGCATCCGGGAGCGATCATGAGTTGTGTTTCGCCCCATACCTCATCAACTCCATGGTAATCAAGCCAGGAGAGCACCGACGCTATCACATCACTGCGACTGAACCCGTTAAGCGACACATCAAAGGCATCCCACTGGTCAACGTCGGCCGTTGGGTTAGCATCAATACCATCACGCAAGATTTTAGACCCAAAGGCATAGACCGACTCCATGGTTCTTAGCGAGGTGGTGCCAACAACCGTCACCCATGACTGGTCCTGAAGGAGATGTTGGTGCATACGCTCCAGAGCTACGCGTGTAATTCCAAACCTTTCAGCATGCATCACATGGTCTTCGATCTTCTCTGCTTCAACCGGACGGAAGGTCCCGAGGCCCACATGAAGTGTGCAGTCAACACGCTCTATCCCTCTCTGCTCAAGTGCAGTCAACACATCCTCCGTAAAATGTAATCCGGCTGTTGGGGCAGCAACGGATCCTTCCTCAACGGCATACACGGTTTGATAGCGCGTGGCATCGTCTTCGTTTGCTTCACGGTGGAGGTATGGTGGGAGTGGGAGGTGGCCCACTTCGGAGAGTACATGGGAGAGTGAGATATCCCTATCCCATTGCAATTCAACGGCAGCCTCCGTGCCCTGCCGTTCGATCACCGTCACGCGCAAGTCACAATGAGGCTCCGTAAGGACCATTCCAGGTTGAACATTCCGTCCTCCGATCAGCCCCCTCCAAACAGAGGGTTCGTGCGAAGCCAACACTACAGCCGGATCTCGCAGCGGGTGCAATGGATCCGTCAGGAGGAGCTCCACAACACCACCTGTGGGCTTTACGAGGTGAATGCGAGCTGCAATTACTCGAGTTCTGTTCACTACCAACAGCGAGCGTTCGGGAAGCAATGCGGGTAGGTCTCGAAACATTCGGTGTTCGATTGACTGAGTGTTGGCTCTGTAGACGAGCAGCTTACTCTCATCTCGTTGTGGCAACGGATGAGCGGCTATTCTCTCCGGCGGGAGAACGTACGTATGATCAGCAAGCCGGATAGTCGGAGGAACAAATCGTGAGGGCATGAGACAACAGCGTAAATTGGCGTTCTGTAACCTTCGGAACCAGGCTTCGTACACAGGCCGATTCCACGCCACCAGACTCAAAGGTTTTGCTATGCAAGATAACCAGACCTCTTCCCCTATTCCTCCACCGCCTGGTGTTGGTTATGGACCACGCCGCCGCTCACGTTGGTGGATCCCGGTAGCTGTTATCGGCGGGTTGATCGTAATTATGATCGTGATGTTCGGTCTGTTCATGAACATGATCGTATCCAGCATAGACACTGAGCCAAAAACGGTGGATGTCCGCGACAAATCGGTCTTGATTCTCGATCTCTCAGGGGGCTTGCCAGAATACAAACCACAAATGGTATTCAATTTTGGTGATGATGGCCCTTCAGGTCCGTCCTTACTCGATGTGCTGGATGCGCTTCGCAAGGCAAAGACCGACGACAAGATCAAGGGTCTGTATTTCCGCGCCGGTGGCATGGGCATTGGCATGGCCAAGCTTGCTGAAGTACGCCAAGCCATCGTCGACTTTAAGACATCAGGCAAGTTCGTCTATGCGTTTATCGATGCCGGTACAAAGTCTCACTATTATCTGGCATCAACTGCAGACTCCATCTACATGCCACAAGAAGGCATGTTGGAGTTCAATGCCTTTGGTGCATCAGCCCCTTTCATGAAGGGCCTCTTTGATAAGATCGGTGTTACGTGGCACGTTGAACAGTTCGAAGAGTATAAGTCCGCCGCAGAAACGATGAGTCGGGACAAATGGTCAGAACCGGCAAAAGAAGAAATCCGTGCACTTATTGCACAGCGCTCGGATATGTTCATTAATGCCGTTGCAACGGGTAGGAAGCTAGACGCAGCAGTGGTTCGATCACTTCTCGATGTTGGTATGTACGTTCCGGATTCACTCAAGAAGTACGGACTCATCGATGGGTTTGCACGTGAAGCAGAACTCAAGGAGCGCATTCATATGCGCCTCAATCCAGATGATTCCACAGACCATCCTTCACTGCGTACCGTAACGATCTCGCAGTACATGCGATCAAAAGTCAAGTCCAAGGAAGAAACGAGCGATATGGGCATCGCTATAGTCTACGCCTCAGGTCCAATCAGCTCCGGCAAGAACACCAATCCGTTCGACGCCTCGGGTATCTACTCAAAGACGCTCATTCGCGACCTACGAGCCGCACGTGATGACGACGATGTAGACGCCATTATCCTTCGTATTGATAGTCCAGGCGGTTCCGCCTATGGCTCTGATGAGATCTGGGCAGAAATCCTGGAGATCCGCAAGACCAAGCCTGTCTATGCATCGATGAGCGATGTTGCCGCATCGGGCGGGTATTACATCGCTATGGCATGTGATACGATCGTTGCTCACCCATCTACCATCACTGGATCGATTGGTGTGATCATGGCCATACCGAACTTCTCAGGAACCATGTCCAAGCTTGGTGTTACCATGGACACCGTGTCATTCGGCAAGTCCTCAAACTTCCTCAACCCCCTCATGCCAAGTACGGATGCTGACAAGAAGCAGTTCCGTTCGCTTGGTGAAGGCATCTACAGAAGATTCGTGCAAAAGGTGGCAGATTCTCGCAAAATGGACTACGAAGCCACTCGGTTGCTCGCTCGCGGTCGTGTCTGGACCGGCCAGGCAGCCAAGGACGCCGGATTGGTCGACGTGAACGGCGGCCTCATTGACGCCATCAATCTTGTAAAGAAGCGTATCGGCGTTAGCGAAGATTCCAAGGTTCATCTCTCGCTCTACCCAGAGCGCGTAGACAACATCTCTGCCATCCTCAGGATCTTTGGCCTCGGCGACGAAGACGATGATAACACAGAGGCCCGCACGGCAGTAGCAAAACACGTGATGGCATCCATCACCGGCTCCGAAACGTCAACCCAACAACTCCTGAAGTCGCTCCCAATCGGCCTGCGCCAACAAGTGCGCCATGCCGCTACACTCGCCGAGATCGGCCTCACCGAACATTCAATGGTGATGCTGCCGATGATGGTGCCGGTGGAATAGAGAATAGAGAATAGCGAATAGCGAATAGCGAATAGTGAATAGCGAATAGTGAATAGCGAATGGTGGATCCCAGTTGGAATTCACTATTCGCTATTCGCTATTCGCTATTCACTATTCGCTATTTTCGCAAGATGCAACTTGAAACATTTCCGAATCCGCGGCCGGGACGCCGATTCACGATCACGCATATCAACCCGGAGTTCACGTCGGTTTGCCCTATGACGGGGCTTCCTGATTTTGGGACGATCACTGTACAGTATGTGCCGAATGAGGTCTGTGTTGAGCTCAAGGCATTGAAGTACTATTACCTCGACTATCGGAATCGTGGCATCTTCTATGAGGCCGTTACGAACCAGATCCTTGATGATCTTGTGGGTATCTGCGACCCTGTGTGGATGAAGGTTACGGCCGAATGGAAAACTCGTGGTGGTATTCACAGCGTGATCGAAGCCGAACACACCAAGGCCTAATTCGATGCGAACAACGATTTCAAAGCAGTTCCGTTGGGAAATGGGACATCGGTTGCCGTTTCACAATGGCCTCTGCAAGAACATCCACGGCCATTCATACGAAGCGCATGTGATCCTCTCCGGTGAACCTGATGCTCAGGGAATGGTGATGGATTATTTCGACATGAAGCTTTTGATTCAAAAGAAGATCGATGAGCTTGATCATGCGTTCCTCTGCGATACCTCCGATACGGTTGTTCGGTCGTTCCTCGAAGCACATTCGATGAAGACCGTTCTTGTTGCATTTCCTACCACAGCCGAGAACATCGCCAGGATGTTGCTTGAGCATGTGATTTCACAACTCCCTGTTGGACATCGTGTAGATGCTGTACGCGTCCGCGTGTTTGAAACCGAGAAGACCTATGCAGAAGTGGAGAGTGTTCTATGAGTGTTCGCGTTCGATTTGCCCCCTCCCCAACCGGCTTCCTGCATATCGGGAGTTTACGGACGGCGCTCTATAACTACCTCTTCGCAAAACACCATGGTGGTGTGTGTATCCTTCGCATCGAAGACACAGACCGCACGAGGCTTGTAGAAGGGGCTATTGAGGAACAAATCGCATCACTAGCATGGGCCGGCGTAACCTTTGATGAAGGACCACACGTTGGTGGCAACCACGGACCGTACACACAAAGTGAGCGGTTCGATCTATACCGCACCTATGGCATGCAACTGGTGGAGAATGGGTCTGCCTATTATGCCTTTGACACATCCGAGGAGCTTGATGCTATGCGTTTGCGTCAGCAAGCTGCAGGTATCGCACCCAAGTATGATCGGTCAACGATGCGGAATCAGTTTACCGTTGGCGACCATGAAACACAACGCCTGCTTGGTGAGAATGCTCAGCATGTGATCCGACTCAAGGTGCCGTTGCATACGGATGTTCGATTCCATGATGAGATCCGAGGCGATGTTGTCTTTGCCGGTAGAGAGATCGATGACCAGATCCTTCTGAAAAGCGACGGATTCCCAACATATCACCTTGCCAATGTTGTGGATGACCACCTCATGGAGATCACCCATGTGATCCGCGCCGAAGAGTGGCTCCCTTCTACACCAAAACACGTGTTGCTGTATGAAGCATTCGGCTGGAAGGCACCAACCTTTGCACACGTGCCACTCTTGCTCAATCCCGATCGTTCAAAGATGAGTAAGCGTCACGGCGACGTAATGGTGCGCGATTTTGCAGAAAAGGGATTTTTTCCCGACGCCCTCGTGAATTTCGTTGCCTTATGCGGATGGAATCCCGGGACAGACACGGAGATCTTTTCGCACAACGAACTCATTCAAGCATTTTCTTTAGAGCGCGTGAATAAGGCAGGGGCTGTGTTTGATTATAAGAAGCTCGACTGGATGAACGGCGAGTATTTGAAGTCGCGAGACCCGAAGGAACTCGCAGCTGAACTTCTTCCGGCACTCACCGCCCGCGGTTACCAATACATCGAGCCTGACTTTGTGGCAGACGTGATCGAACTCGTACGAGAACGTGTACATTTCCTCAAGGACGTAACGGAATTTGCCGATTATCTCTTTGGTGATGTGCTTAGCCCCCTATCCAGCGAACTTGCTGCATCGATCTCTGGGAACGATACACTACGAACGGCAGTCAAAACGTTTCGTGATGGGCTCAACAACGCATCCATTGCAGATCTCGAAGCATTCAAGGGGCTTTCCCAGTCTGCAGCCGAATCTGCCGGATTAAAAATGGGTGCTTTTATGAAGCCCCTTCGATTGATCCTTACACATCGTGAAGTTGGGGCAGATCTTTTTGGTACAGTACACTTGCTTGGGGCTCAACGATGTTCGGTGCGGCTCGACTCCTTCCTTTCCTCATGATCCTGACGGCGTTGGTGGCCACCTCATGCGGTACACCACGCCCGAATAAGGCCGCCCCGTGCGTTACAGAACGTCAGGTGGACCTCGTGATCCGCTGGGGCACGGAACATGATTCACTTGGAACAGTAGAACAATTCACGATGAACACCAAGGGTGAAGTGTTCACCTTCAGTGGTCCAACCACGGAGCGTGCAGATGGGAACTACACCCTGGCAGTGGATCAATCCAAATACTGCGATCTTGCCAAGGATGTGATGAGCTGTTTTCTCAAGACACAGGCGTTGAACGTGCGAGGAACAAGGGCCAGATATATCGAATACCGCAACGTTCGCTCCGACGTATATTTACGGGCCGTATGGAACCCCGATCTGGAGACATTTCAGAGCCGGGACATGCGCGAACTCTATGACCAGCTGATGATGCTGATACCTCGCAATTGAATACCATGAAGATCCTCATTGTTGACGACAACCGAGATTTCTGTGCTACTCTGGCCGACGTTGTGCGTGGCGAGGGGTGGAACGCTGAGATCCGCAATAGTCCCGAGCAAGCGCTCAGCTTCCTCGAAACAAGCAGTCGCGAGGTTGGCCTGATGTTGCTGGACATTGAGTTCGGCAGCGAGTCTTCCATGACAGGTATCGACGTACTCGGCAGATCCATTCGCGAGTATCCGTCCATCCCCATCATCATGATCTCCGGCAAAGGGACCATTGAAACTGCCGTAAAAGCAACCAAACTCGGCGCGTTGAATTTCATTGATAAGTCCTCGCTTACCAATGACAGACTTGTTGCTGTACTCACAAGCGCAATGGAACGCGTCAAGGCAGACTCATCCAACGAAGAGCTGCGTCGCGTTGTTGAAGGTCAAGGCATCATTGGACGCAGTGCTATCATGATGGAAGTGGCCGACAAGATCCTGCGATATGGTCGCACAGATCTCAACGTCCTCATCACCGGTGAAACAGGCACGGGAAAGAAACTCGTTGCCCACGCACTGCACGGCGTGAGCCGACGTTCAAAACACCCCTTCATCACGGTGGATATTCCGAACATTCCTCGCGAGCTTTTTCAAAGCGAACTCTTTGGTCATATGAAGGGGGCGTTTTCGGGCGCCATGGACACGAAGCGTGGACTCTTTCATCAAGCGCATAAGGGAACGCTGTTCATGGACGAGATCGGCGATATGCCACTCGAACTCCAGGCCAACCTCCTTTTGCCGATGGAGCAAAAAGCTGTTCGCAGGGTTGGATCGGTAGAAACAGAAGATGTGGATATTCGATTTGTGAGTGCAACAGACCGCGACCTCATTGCCTCGATGGGTGATGGCAGGTTCCGTGAACAGCTCTATCACCGCCTTCGCGAGTGCGAGATCTACATCCCATCGCTTCGCGAACGTATCGAAGACGTACCGCTTATCGTTGAACACTACATCGCAAAACACAACAAGGAAATGGGCGATCAAAAAACCGTTTCCTCTGCCGCTGTAGAATATCTCCAACAGTATCAATGGCCGGGCAACGTTCGCGAACTCGCCAGTGTTTTGCGTGTAGCGCTTCAGACCATGTCCAACGATCAGCTCGAGATCACCGATCTCCACCGCATCCTCAAGCGCTCATCCTCACAGCCAATTCACCGCGTTGCAACCGCTGTTGGTGCCGTGGCGGCCGCTACACCGCAGCATTATCAACCTGCTGCCGCTGCGCCCGCTCCACAAGCCCCTTCTCACGAACCTGTCGCAACAAACGGCTCACAGATAGACCTTGGTGAGGACCGCTCCCTCAAGGACGATCTTGCGATGGTAGACAAGATGAAAATCGAGAAGACCCTCGAACGCACAAATGGCAACGTCTCCAAAGCCGCAGCCATCCTCGCCGTTAGCCGAGAAACCCTGCACAACAAGATCCGCAAGTACGGGATCGATGTGCATCGGTATAGAGCCTAACCGTTATGACAGTAATGACGGTATGACGGTATGACGTCATAGTCGTCATAACTGTCATAGTCGTCATGACGTCATAGTCGTCATAACTGTCATAGTCGTCATAACTGTCATAGTCGTCATGACGTCATAGTCGTCATAACTGTCATAACGTCATAAGAGACTTCGTGAGAGAGCTCTTAGCTGCACATGCATTGGTACATCATGCACGCGGATCATGTGGACGGGTACATGCCAGAGGAGAGCATGCATGAGAGCTGTTGCTTGGTCTCGTTGTGATGGGTCTTCAATACCGGTAATAGTACCAAGGAAGCGTTTTCTTGAAATGCCGAGTACGATTCCATCAGAGAGATCGGAAAAGGCATCGAGATGGCGCAGGAGAGCAAGGTTGTGATCGAGGGTCTTACCAAAGCCGATGCCGGGATCGACATAGATGGTTTTGACGCCGGCAGAATGAGCTGCGTCCACGCGCTGTTCGAGATACTGGCGTACGTCCTTCACCACATCATCATACTGAGGGTTGTTCTGCATGGTCTGGGGGTCACCCAACATATGCATGAGAATGATGGGTACATTGTGTTCCACCGCTACTTCAAAGATCTCTGGGTCGTGCGTACCGGCCGTTACATCGTTGATCAATCGTGCACCGGCATGTAGTGCCTGACGTGCCACGATGGATTTATAGGTATCTACAGAAATCTTCGCCTCGCCGTTTGCCTCAATGATCTCGCGGATCACAGGGATAACGCGCATGCTTTCCATGTCTACGGGGACGTGAGTTGCACCGGGACGTGTGCTCTCTCCTCCGATATCGACCCAATCAGCCCCCTGCCCTATCATCTGCAATGCGCGGTCGATAGCTACATGGGGTTCGTTGAATAGCCCCCCATCAGAAAACGAATCGGGCGTGATATTCACGATGCCCATGATCTGGGGCTGTTGCATGCGTGATCCTAGTCAGCTGGTGTCCACGCGTCATCGATGGTTGCGATAACGGCGTCCAAGCGTTCCATGGTGGAGGTAAGTGGGGTGATAAGGGGCAAGCGATATTCAAGTGCCATGTGACCAAGCTTGTGAAGGATGTACTTCACGGGTAGCGGATTGGTCTCAATGAAGTTTGCGTTATAGTATGGCATGAGATACATCTGGATCTCCCGTGCACGCAACATGTTGTCGGCTAAGGCTGCGTGCACAAGTGTTCCAAACACGCGCGGAAGATAGTTCGAGATAACGGCTATAGTGCCGGTTGCTCCGCACGCAATTGCCGGTAATGCCAGTGAATCATCGCCTGCTAAAAGGGAGAAGTGTGAGGGGGCGTTACGAATGATCTCACACATCTGTTCGAGGTTGGCCGAGGCTTCCTTGGTTGCTACAACGTTTGGACATGATTCGGCAATGGCGAGTTGTGTTTCTGCAACAACGTTTTGGGCGGATCTGCCCGGGACGTTGTAGATGATCTGCGGCAGGTCAACGGCGTCGTTTATCGCCTTGAAATGCGCGAGCAATCCATTGTGGGACGGCTTGTTGTAATAGGGCGTTACGAGCAAGAGGCCTTGCACTCCGGCGTTCTTTGCAGCACGAGAAAGCTCGATGGTTGCACGCGTGTCATTAGAGCCAGTGCCGGCAATGATCGGGACCCTTCCGGCTACATGTTGTACAGCCGTTTCCCATAGTAAGATCTTCTCTTGGGAATTAAGTGTAGCTCCTTCACCCGTAGAGCCACATACCACAACGCCATCCACGCCGCCATTGAGTTGTACGTCGAGAAGACGCTTGAAGGCCGGGACATCTATGTCGCCGGTTGATGTGAACGGCGTAACAACAGCCGTATGAAGTCCGGTGGTAACCATATATGTAGTGTCCTGTAGGGAATCTAGCCCTTGATGGAATGTCGCTTTACCAGATACTCGCGCAATGCCACGTCGAACGGCATGTCTGTCGTTACGCGCATGTAGTCGATATTCTGCATATGGCACCCACGTTTGAGTGTCTGACAGAACTCTTCAACGGCAGCATGATAACTGTGTCTGATCTGATTTGGTTGAGTTGTGATTTCTGTGCCCGACTCCATGTCTCGGAAGACAGCCGGTGCGCCAAGGTTGAAGTCAACCTCTCGCGGATCCATCACGTGCATCACGAGCACATCATGTTGATCGTGACGGAAATGCCGGAATGCTTGTAGTACCGTTTGTGGATCATCAAACAAATCGCTGATGACAACCACAAGCCCCCTACGAGAGAGACGCTCTGCTATGTGATGTAAGGCAACGGCCGTACCTGTTGTAGATGCTGGTGTTGCCGTATCGAGAGCTCTGATGAGTTCTTGCACATACGACATCTTGGAGCGCGAAGGCAAGAAGGACTGCACGTCTGTGTTATAAAGTGCCAGCCCTGCAGCATCACGTTGTTGAAGCACAAGGTACGAGAGAGCTGCGGCTAGATAGGTTGCGTATTCGAACTTCGTGATGTTGCCTGTTGAAGCATAGTTCATCGAAGCACTCATGTCCACGCAAATCATTGCACGGAGATTGGTTTCGTCTTCGTATTGTTTAACGTAGAAACGATCTGATCGTCCGTAGATCTTCCAGTCGATTCGTTTGAGTTCATCACCATGACGGTACTGTCGGTGTTCGGCGAACTCCGCACTAAAACCGTGAAATGGTGAACGGTGCAAACCCGTGATAAACCCTTCCACCACAAGGCGTGCACGGATCTCCATGCTGCCAAGTTTGGCAACGGTCTCAGGCGTAAGGTAGGTTTGGGGTTTGCTCATAGCGTCGGTGGATATGACCGACGTACATCATTCGCCGTTGTTGCCCACGTTGAAGTACGTGGCGTGTAGCAGAGCAAAACGTACCAAGCCGGCAGCATTGTTCACACCAAGTTTGTCCATGATTCGAGCACGGTGCGTTTCAACCGTACGCGGACTGATGAACAGCTTCTTTGCGATGTCCTGACTCGTTAGCCCCTTTGCAACAAGGGTAACGATTTCTTCTTCGCGTTTGGTGAGTGTTACAGGGGGCTCATTGGTCTTTTGATCCTGTGCCTTGCCTTCGAGAAGGTTGAGGATGGATCTGCTAAAGACTCGTTCGCCAAGAATAACTGTACGGATGGCCGCTACCAGTTCTTCAGACGAAACCTCTTTTGAAAGGTAGCCGTCAGCGCCAGCATACATCGCACGCTCGATGGACTTTTCATCTTCTGCGGCACTGAGCATAATCACGCAGACTTCTCGAAGTTCAGCCTTGATGCGTTGTGCTGCCTCAATGCCGGAAACATTTGGCATGAGTACGTCTAAGAGCACAACATCCGGCTTCTTTGATCTTGAGATTTCTAGAGCATGTTGGCCGTCTACTGCTTCTCCGATAATATCTATATCAGGAGCGATTGATAACAACCTGCGAATCCCAATTCGGGATATCTCATGATCGTCAGCTATAATGACTTTGATCGGCATTGGTATTCATGCTTTCTTGTTGTACCACCTCAAAGTCCCTAGGGACTTCCCGCAAAAGTACGAACAGAAATTCTACTACAGTCTATCTACGACAATCTCCTTCATCGACTTACGTAGTTCTGCGACCCACAGCTCCCCCGACGCATCGCTTGGCATTCGCCAGTCTGCCCGCGGGGAAAGGGCTACAGACCCCACCTTTACGCCGTCCGGCATACACGATCGCTTGAATTGATTAGACATAAATCGTGTAATAAATACCTCCAGCCACGTGAGGATCTGGTCTGCACGGTATTTTTCACCAAAGGCTAGGCAGCCTAAAACTGCGATGTTTCTCATAGGCTCCTGAAGGCGCACAAACCTATGTAGGAAGAAGTCATGAACTTCATATGGTCCAAGTACATCCTCCGTACGCTGCGTGATTTCTCCGTGATCTCCCGTAGGTAATAATTCGGGTGAGATGGGGGTAGCCAGAATATCACGTAGAACCGTTGCAACATCATCTGTGGCTGTATCCGCATACCACGAGATCAAATGTTGTACCAGGGTCTTCGGTATACCCGCATTGGGATTATACATAGACATGTGGTCGGCATTATAGGTGCTCCACCCAAGAGCGATTTCTGAGAGATCGCCCGTGCCAACAACAATGCCCCCTACCGAATTAGCCATGTCCATCAGGACCTGTGTGCGTTCGCGGGCTTGTGCATTCTCGAACACAACGTTGGTGTTTAGGGGGTCGTGCGAAATGTCGACAAAATGAGCGTTCACCGCGTCGTTGATCGGGATAGTAAAGAACGATGCACCAAACGTGAGTCCAAGCTCTTGTGCATTGGTCCGAGTACGTTCCGTGGTGCCTAGTCCGGGCATAGAAATGGCAACGATGTTCTCGTTATCCCACCCTAACTTTTGGCATGCCAACGAGCACACGATTAAGGCAAGTGTGGAATCAAGACCACCGGATACACCTAGGACCATTGCCTTTGAGCGTGACCGTTGCAGACGCACTGCAAGCGCTGTTGCTTGTAGTGCAAGGATCTCGTTGCAACGCTCAGCGCGGTTGCGCACATCTGCTGGGACAAATGGAGTTGGGTCTATCAGACGGCGTACGTCGGTCTTGATAGTTCTCTGAATTGCTGTCTCAACAACACGGTATACGCTTTCACTCAGTTCTTGCGACCACGATGTCCCATTGAGACGTTCTCGTACGCAACGATCGAGGTCTACATCAGCAACTACAGAAGCCCCTTCCAAGACAAGGCGTTCTCCTTCAATGATGGTCTCGCCACACTCGGCAATAAGGCAGTGTCCGCCAAAGACCATATCCGTAGTGCTCTCCGTTGGACCTGCCGAGGCATAGACATAGGCTGTATACGTCCGAGCCGATTGCATCCGCACCAGATCCGAACGGTAGTGGGCCTTGCCCACAAGGTCATTGCTGGCCGAGAGGTTGAGGATGAGTGTTGCGCCGTCACGAGCCATTTTTCCTGAAGGGGGCTCGATAGACCATAAGTCTTCGCAAAGTTCAATACCGATGCTTATGGCAGGGTTCTGTGCATCGGCAATAAGAAGGTCGGTGCCAAAGGGTACTTCTGCATCACCAAGGAGGATGGTTTCATCAACAGTGTCTCTTCCGCTTGAGAACCATCGCAGGTCATAGAATTCCTGCGTGTTAGGAAGAAAGGTCTTGGGTATGCAAGCAAGAATATGTCCGTCTTGCACAACGGCGGCGATGTTATAGAGTCTGCCGGAGCTCACGATGGGCAGCCCCACCACAAGAACCATCGGAACGCCCGCACTCCAACGTCGGATACGGTCGAGTCCAACACGAGCCCCCTCTAACAACGTCGGCTGACGGAAGAGGTCTCCGCATGTATACCCCGTGATACAGAGCTCGGGGAACACAGCAACCTCTACTGCGTCGGCCTTTGCTTGCTCTGCATTGGAGAGGATCTCGGTAACGTTGAATTCTACATCGGCCACAGTTATACGAGGTGCATAGGCAGCTACTCTCAGGTATCCGAGTGATGTGATCACGGAAGGATTCATCGGGCCGACTCCAGGTACGCCGCTAATGTTCGGCGCATTTTTTGAACGCCGCCAAGTTCGTCAAAGGCCTTGACGTCGGCCTTGTCTAGCCCCTTCTCAAGCTTCTTTAACCGCGCTGTACCATCCTTTGTGAGCTCCACGGTTCGTGCTCGCGAGTCTTGGGCATTGGTGGTGCGTTTTACAAGCCCCATACCCTCAAGAATGCGGACGTTTTTTGACATCGTCATTACGTCCAGTCCGGCAAACCGTGCGATCGCTACCTGATTCGCAGGGCCCTCTTCGTTTTGCAATGCCTGGGTAGAGACCAGGATCATTGTTTGAATGGCAGAAACGTTGCAGTCTTCAAAAACGGCATCGGTTGCCATACGCCAACGGGAGGATGCAAGAAGGAGCATCAAGCCCGGGCCTCTGAAGAACTGCGGCGTTGGGTCGTCTGTGTGTTTAGCCATAGACTACAAACCTAGGTGTTTTCGGCTTGGTGTATGCGTTCCACTAAACCTTTTCAGTGGGTAAAACGTTCTACGACGTTCTATGAAGTACATCCTCGTCGCCTTCCTCGTCCTTACGTCCTCTAACCTCCTTTCAGCACAGGAACTTACCGATGTTCGTGGCAGGGTGGTAGATACCGACGATGATACGCCCCTTGCCGGGGCCACCATACGTCTTATCTCGGCAAAGGACTCGAACATTGTAAAGGGGGCGTATGCCGATCGTGATGGCGACTTCAAGGTGAAGGACGTACCTCTTGGCGCGTATAGAATCGCGATCACCTATGTAGGGTACAGGAAGTTAGAGTCAACAACATTCGTTCGCTCCTCAAGTTCAGCCATAGGCACATACAAGCTCAAGCGTGATACGGTCAACAATCGCGAAGTGCAGGTGGAAGGCATGGCTATCAGGGCCGAAGTTCGGGGAGACACTATCGACTATAACGCCTCTGCGTTCAAAACGAATGCCAATGCCTCAGCCGAAGATCTTGTCAAGAAGATGCCGGGCATCACCGTAGAGAATGGAACGATCAAGGCTCAGGGCGAAGATCTCAAACGCGTAACGGTAGACGGACGAGAGTTCTTTGGAGATGATGCCTCGGCAACATTGAAGAATCTTCCGGCAGACATGGTCGATCGCGTGCAGGTCTATGATCGTGGTAGCGATCTCTCGATGTTCTCGGGTTTCGATGACGGGAACACGCAGAAGACCATGAACGTGGTCACAAAAAAAGACAAGCGAAATGGTGCGTTTGGTAGGACGTATGGAGGGTACGGAACAGACGATAGGTATTCTGTTGGTGTAACGGTGAATGACTTCCGTGAATCACAGCGCATGACTATCCTTGGGCTCTCCAATAACATCAATCAGCAGAACTTCGCCTTTCAGGACATTCTCGGCGCTAGTGGTATGGGTGGCTCGTCCATGGGTCGCATGATGAGTAGGTTTGCCGGCTCCGGTGCCGGTGGCTCCATAATGCGCATGACGGGAGGCGGAGGGGGTGGGCCTTCGAGCTTCTCCAACTTCTTCACCGGACAACAAGGTGGCATAAGCACTACGAATTCACTTGGATTGAACTACAGCGATCTGTTTGGAACAACAAATGTATCGTCGAGTTACTTCTTCAACTACGCAGATAATGATCGTCAAACAACACTCGACCGAACCTACATCACTCCGTCTATTGCAGACCAAGCCTACAACGAACTCAATACAGCAAACTCCATTTCGCGCAATCATCGCTTCAATGCGCGTATTGAGTCTACCATCGACTCCGCAAACGCCCTGATCATCTCTCCTCGCGTGGTCTATCAGAACTCCAACAACAACAGCATTGTTAAGGGGCTCACCAGTACCGATGCAGATACACTCAATGCTACCAATACCGATAATGCCGGTGCCAATGCCGGCTACACAGCCTCGGTGAGCACAACCTACCGTCACCTCTTCCCCGTTCGCGGTAGATCCCTCGCCGCTACGTTCTCCATCGACGGATCGAACCGCACAAACAATTCTGCACTCACGTCTCAAAATGCGTTCTATACAGACGTAGATACTGTGTACACCATCGACCAGCGTTCAGACGGCGGATCAACGGGCCTTACGCTTGGTGGACAGCTAGCCTGGACAGAACCGATTGGCGAAAAAGACATGTTGCAGATCTCGTACGAGCCCAACTACACGCGCAACACGTCCACAAAGACCACGAATAGCCTCGATCCTCTTACAGGGGGCTTTACCCAACTCGATACCATCCTGAGCAATACCTACGAGAATACGTATCAGACGCATCGAGCCGGAGCGCTCTATAGACTCCGCATGGAGAACACCATCGTTACGCTCGGCGGTAATTATCAATACGCTGTTCTCGATGGTATTCAGGAGTTCCCCTTGCAAGGAACGATCTCTCGCACCTTCAGCAACGTTTTGCCCACGTTGATGATTCAACACAAATTCTCGCAGCAGAGCAATCTTCGGATGTTTTATCGTACGAGTACATCAGCCCCCTCCATCACACAATTGCAGAATGTTGTTGACAACTCCAATCCCGTGCAGCTACGCATCGGTAATCCGAATCTGGCACAGGAGTATTCGCATAGCTTCAATGCACGCGTGATGAATTCGAATTGGATGGCCGGCAAAACAATGTTCGGCGTGGTGAATCTGAACTACACGGCCAACTACATTGGTACGGCGAATGTGATCACGCAAAATGATTCCGTGATCGGTAACAACGTAGTGGTAGGTCCGGGCACGCAGATCACTACAAACGTAAATCTCGAGGGTATGTGGAATGCACGAGCATTCTTCACATATGGCTTCCCCGTGTTTGGTGCGAATCTCAACCTTACGTCGGGTGTAAACTACTCCCGAACGCCCGGACGGATCAATACCGAAACCAATATTGCCAACTCCACTACTGGGTCGCTTGGCTTCTTCCTTGGCTCTGCGAACTCAGAAGATCTTGATGTATCTGTTTCCTACAACGGCATGTACACATGGGTGGCCAATACGTTACAGCGCACTGCCGATGACAACTACTTCAATCACGTTGCATCTCTACGGGTTATCTGGAACCTTGGTGCGATAGCCTGCAGCACAGATGTGAACAACACGTTGTATGAAGGTCTTGGTACGTCGTTCGACCGATTCTATACGGTGTGGAATGCCGGCATCGGATATCGATTCTTGGAGAACCGGGCGGCAGAGATTCGATTGACGATCTTTGACATCCTCCGTCAGAACGATGCTATCAATCGCAGTGTGAACGACATCTCCATCGAAGACACTCGCACCAACGCACTTACGCAATACGCGATGCTAACGTTCAGTTATGATCTGAAGTCGTTTGCGAAACAATAACGCTACTCAACAACCATCCAGTGTATGCGTGTAAATGTTGGCAGGAGCTGACTGCTGTTCACGGAGATAACACCACGCACTCTATCGATCTCTCGGATCGACAAACATGTTGGGCTTTCGCCTGCATGTTCTAGCGTGAGCAATACAACAGCATTTTCCGGGATCGGGGCGTTCACTGTGATATCAAATGTCTTGCACTCCATCGGTGGTTTATAGACGCCGCGGAGGGTAGATACAGGAGCGGGCCCGGATGGCACAACTACCTGCGTGCTCCCCGAGCGAATCCATCGTTTGCCGTCGCAAACGTAGAGTCCGGGCGCAACAGGATTATCGCCCTCCGTTTGCGCCAGATTATACACCACCATGCCTTCGGTAAATGCACGAAGGGGCTTTGGGCTGTCCGTGGACACCAGCTTGAGTCGAGGAAGAAGTATCCCCTGTGTACTCGAAGACACTTCGAATGCTGCATCCGGATTGGGCACATCCTTGCTCGTTCCGTCACTGATGGATATCTGCGCAACAAGTGGTGTGCTCATAAAGATGAGCAAGGCACAGAGGCGAAGAAGCGAAGAGGCGGTTTTCATGGGTGTTCCTCAGAGACGTGAACGGTCGCTACTTGCAAGATAGAACTGAAACGGCTTAACGCCATGCTCGCCGAGCAAGGATCTTCACCAACCGCCAAATACGCCGAACCTCACTCCTACCGATCAGGGCAATGGCCAGCAAAACACCAATTTCCGGGATTCCTAGGGCCAAAAGCGCTGAAAGGACACTCTTAAGGGTAATCGTCCACTCTGTTGCCCACACCAAAGGAATAGTTAAAGGAGCCAGCTGGAACAGCACCAGCACTATAACGCCCAGCGTATAGCGCATTCCTCGTGACGATGTACTCCGTACCCTTGACTCCATGATTCAATATCGGAACATTGAGAGTACTGGATGTGTGGTGATTTCGTAGAGCAGTCTTCACTTTGTAGCTAACGGCCATGGAGATAGACCATGTGTATTGAGCGACAGACGAGCGATACTCATCCACAGACCCAAAGGATGCAGCCATGGCCCTGCATTCTCCAATCGTTGAGCGGTATTTGATCAAACCTGTGTCTCGTGAGATGTGTACCACGATGCTTCACCTTAGTAACTGATCATTCAGTCCGGGAGTTTCACAATTCTCCCCATGTGTCGGTCATTTCTACCGAACAGGACATAGATACCTGCGGGTAATGTTCGTACATCGATCATGGCTCCATGAACATCGAGCACGAAATCATTACCAAGAAGATCAACACATCGAACAGTGGATCCATCCTCAACGTCGTCAGCAACTCGAACGTGTTCCTTTGACGGATTTGGATACGGCGTCACCCCGTCATAACCGTCATACCCGTCATAATCAGATGAAGTAGTGTATCTCGATCCTACAAACACAATCATTCTCTCTACCGAGGATCGTCGTTTTACAACGGTTGGGTCGCCCCCTTGAAGACCAATGTTACGAGGCACGCCCCAATCACCGGCTCCCAGATAGGAAGCTCTCCACATCATCGGTCCACTGCCATAGAACTCCAATGTTGGACCATCAACCAACATGTTGCCTGTCCAGTTGTGTGTGTTGTCAGACGGGATGTTATTTGTCCGAGTCCAAAGGAGTCCGTCAAAACTTGTAGCCTGATACGCGCCTTCCTGTGGAGCACCGATTGGTGCGGTAAGTCGCCAAGCACCATACGTCTCTGCTTCAAGACAATCTGGACAATACGACACAGCCGGATCGATCACCGGACGTGTTGCATTGTCAAAGCGTGCGCTGGGTTCGAATCGATAGTGGATGCCATCCGTCCCAACAGCCGAATACGTGTTCACAAGGGAGTCGAGTCCGCCCATTGGCATACGTACGCTCGACGAAAAGTAGATCCGAATACTATCATTGAAACTCACGAGAGTTGGATCGAAGGGTCGTTGATATCCGGCAGGTAAACCATCAATCACGATCGGCACCGGCTGCGACCACGTAACACCATCATCCGTGCTCATCTTCACAGCAACTCTGTCCCACGTCGGAGTGTTACGGGGCTCCCTGAACCATTGAAAAGCGCACAACAGGGTATCGGATGTTCCCTTACGTATCATGCTCGGCACACCAGCAGAATCTTGAAAGATCCGCGGTGTAGAAAAGACATCCGGAGCTGTTTCCTGCGCCCACATGAGTGGACTATTCCATGGCCCGTTGTCTTGGGCATGGAGTGCAAGGCCGCACAGAACAAGAAACGCAGATATACTGGCTGTGATGTTCATCACCAATCTCCTTTAGCGTTTCAACCTCGATACATAATGGAACTCATCGTCTGCGGTCGATTCTTCATAGTCAATATAGATATCTGTTGGATAGCCGTATCGAGGGTCATATGTCACTCGTAGGATATGGGGCTTCGTGGTATAGGTAGTACTATCGGCTCGAACAAACAACTCCGGAATCGACACTGTAGATGTAGGCCAGTCCGAAGGTTTGATCGTTGCGTTAGTAACGCTGTCCTTCACATCAGCCAGCACACCGTTTGTATACGTGAGGTACCAAGGTCCGCGTTCAATACAATAGCAGCCTATGAACTGTGAGATCACATAGTCATCAGCCCCATATGCCTCCCACCGAGCTTTGGGGTCGACAATAGAACTATGGTCAGCATCAAACGGATCCTCAACCGGTGCCGTTGTCTTTGAACACGCGATGAGTGTGATAGCGCAGAGAGAGAGTAGAAGGGTTTTCATATGAGGGCAGTTCACTTTGAATAGGGCAACGTCCAATACGTACTTGCTGTGCGCACCACGATGAAGTACCGTTGTTGTGGCAGATTTGAGAGCATGGACTCGATGTTGATTGTAGAAGGGGCTGTGTGGTTAATGGTTGGCAACACGGTGCTTCCAAGCAGGTTGTATGCATCGATGGTATACGGTTCATACAGGCCTCTTACAACTAACTCCCCATTGCTGATGTTCATTGGTGTTGGAGCATCGATCTCCGAACCTCTTACCGATGTAGGGTCATCAGTGCGATTGTATTCGTAGTGGAAGGACGCATACCGGAGCG
The DNA here is from genome assembly GCA_937870915.1 of uncultured Ignavibacteria bacterium. Classification (GTDB taxonomy): domain Bacteria; phylum Bacteroidota; class Ignavibacteria; order Kapaibacteriales; family Kapaibacteriaceae; genus UBA10438. Next base: position 13,914 of record CALMZQ010000177.1, on the reverse strand, counting down.
GACTGTCTCCACCCTTTTCGAAGAACACCATCTCCGGTAAATCATCAGAATTCTGATCTGACGCCAGTACGCCTTCAGCCATAAGTACGCCTGATGCTCCGGTGAACTGAGCGAACGGTCTATCCAGTTCATCAATGCGTGCGAGATATATCTGACGGGAGCCGATCAGCCGGTATATCAGAATGGGTTTGTAGTCAATTGAACTACCGGGAACAGTTGAGATTTCGTACAAGAGATGATCTATTGTGGTAATCGTTGAAAGTCTCTCTCCAACAAACGTGTAGACCACAGTTTGATTTTCACCAGCCGGACCAATCCACATTACCCACAGATAGCCTTGTTTTGCACCTTGGTCATACACAGTTCCGGAACTGAACAATGTTGAACCAACGATCGGTGGTGGTATTGAATCAACAAATTCCGCAACACCCTCTTGGCTAAGCGGTGCTTGCCAATCGAATCTGATTCGATGGTAGTATAGCGTTCCGTTAGGCGAGCCCAGAGTTTCGTGGGCAATGATGTACAGCGATCCATCATTCACGAGCGGACGTAGGGTTGGGCCGTTCGGAATCATCGGCACTTTGCAGCTCGAATCACCCATCAATGACGTTGGTCGAGCGCCAATGGCAATCTGAAAGGAATTACCTGCACTGTATATAATGTCATCCACACCGTCGCCAGTGATATCGGCATGTAGACCATTCCACACTTTGGCATCGCAAACAATGAGAGTATCTCGTTCAAACAACACATCCTCCGATGCGGCACATCGGTATAGGTAAGAATTAGTGATGTATTCGCGAGGGAACGAACCGTCTGCTTCATATTCTTCAGAGTAGCTCCAAAGAAAATCACGGAGTCGTTCAGAGGTGTCTTGAACTAGCTTCCCGTTCTTCAACAGGAAATAATATGAAGGGCCAAATCGGGACGGACCAACGATAAGGTCTGCACCATCTAAGCCACAGACATTCGCAAAGAGTTTCGGATTGTCGAGCCACCACTCCCGTCCACCCAATGGACTTTGGACAGGAATCGCCCGCATATGCAAATGGCGTGCGCCCGATACGTCTACAGAATCCCTTGAGAGTAGGTCAAAGGAGCCCACGGTCACACACAGTGCGATGATCACGATCGTTCTCATAGTCAACCCCTCTACGTACATAACAGTGCTTACATCGTCGACCGCCGGACTACGAATCGAGTCATGAACTCGACACGCACAATAGCGAACGTACGGCGTATTCCCCGATACCCACGTTTTACCGACAGAAGTCGTGCATCGGGTCTACGTCGATTGGGTTTAAATGATAGAAGTTGAAGTCTATTCCTAGTAACGTGAGATACAGCTTTCTACACCACTACCTTCTTCCATCCCCCGCGTGAGAAGAGCCAGAGTGTGAACAACCCCACGGATGTTTCTGAGATAAATGCAGCCCAGAACACTCCTGAGTGTGCCATTGAATATTTGATAGCGAGCACGTAGCCCAATGGAATCTGGAGGCACCAGAAGAAGGCAATGTTGATAAACGTTGGGGTGCGCGTGTCACCGGCTCCGTTAAAGGCTTGAACGGCCACCATCCACCATCCGTATACAATGAATGAATACGAGAGGATCGTAAGCCATTCTGCGCCGATGGATACGACACGCGGGTCGGTGGTGAACTGTCCGATAAGGGGCTCGGGGAAGAGGAAGAACACCACCGAGACCACGGCCAGATAGACCATGTTGTACATGCCGGTCTTCCACACTGCCGACTCTGCTCTCTCTGGACTCCCTGCTCCAAGGTTTTGGCCAACCAGCGTTGCAGCTGCATTACTCATCCCCCAGGCAGGCATGAGGCAGAACATCATAATGCGGATGGTGATCGTTGAAGCACTCACGGCATCGGTCCCAACCGAGGCGAGGATGCGCAGGAGAAAAATCCACGCCGTCATGCCAACAAGCATCTGACCAATTCCACCGATAGACGTTCGGAGAATAGCAACCATCGCCTTCACGTTGAGAACGAGATTCTCTCGTGTTAGGAGAAGGTGTTTACTTCCATTGAAGAGCACCCAAAACTGGAATGCCACACCGCATCCCCTACCGATAGTGGTTGCCATGCCGGCCCCCTCCACTCCAAAGGCAGGGATAGGTCCCCAGCCAAAGATCAGCAGAGGATCGAGGACGAGGTTTATGCCATTTGCCAGCCACAAAACCTTCATGGCAATCGATGCATCACCGGCACCGCGAAAGATGGCGTTGATCACAAATAGGAGCATGATCACCACATTGCCCCCTAACATCCAGCGTGTGAAAGCCGGACCCGTAGCGAGAACATTGGCATCTGCGCCCATGAGGGCCAGGAGTTCCGGAGCATAGACGAGGCCAACAACAGCGATTGGAACAGAGATTACAATCGAGGCAATGATGGCCTGTACAGCAGTGGTGGCCGCTTCAGAGGTATGTTTTTCTCCGATTCGTCGGGCGATGATTGCTGTTACCGACATGGCAAGCCCCATACCAACGGCGTAGACGATGAACAGGAATGACTCTGTTAACCCGACTGTTGCAACAGCCGTACTACCCAGCTTTCCAACAAAGAAGATGTCGACCAGCGCAAAGGTAGACTCCATCACCAGCTCCAGTACCATTGGAACGGCAAGGAGAACTATGGCTTTGCGGAGAGGGATCTTGGTATAATCCGCATCTGTACCGGCTATTGCGTCGCGTAGTTCACGTAGCATCAAAGTCTCGATAAAGTGTTGTTATCCTTGAGCTCAACACAGCTGTGTAAGCAACCTTATACTCTTCCGGAAGAAAGCTTGCCAACACCATGTCTGTCCAAGCCCCCTGCATATTCCTAAACTTCTTCAAAATACCTTCTTGTTGCTTTGATGTAAGGCCCATCGTGGTGAAGCCCTTCTCAAAGTGTTTGCGCTGGAGTTTTGACTTGTGACCATTGAGCGGTAGTGCAAGCTCCTCAGTGTCTGATGGCATCAGGATTGACGTATTCACCAGGTCATACGCCGGCGCTAGAACAAAGGCATTTCCTTGCAGCTGGATGAGTGAGAAGTTCTTGAGGTGCATGTCTGCATTCCCCGTAAGATAGCAGAACACCAGAAGTTCAGCGAACCGTACAAGATCAAGTCCGGGCTGGTGACTGTACTTCATGATAGTCTTTCCCACCTGCTCGTACGAGCCCTTGTATTTGTCTTCCGTGAGTCGTTCCGTGAGTTGACACATGTCTTCCATGTGGCGGACATCATTTCGAATTCGATCTATCCTCCGAGTGATATACGCCAACTCGCCGGAGGCAAGTCGCACGAGACTATGTGGAACCACAGGCACGCTGGCAACTTCTGCTAAATGCATTGTGAGGTCTTCTACTTCAGGCAGATACGGGTAGAGTTCATTCTGTGGTTTGAGGATGAAGTCGCCGTTAAGGCCAACAACAGTGAGCCGTTCGTGACCATGTACGTTGCCTCGTCTATTCTTTGTAGACAGGGAGAGCTTGGGCTGTACACCACCAACCGCTTCTTGTGTTCGAACAAAACGTTCTGCCAGTTCTTGAAGCTGTTGTGCTGAGAATTCGATTTCAGGGGGCTCTGGTTTTCCAAAAAACTTCCGTGAGCAGGCCGCATGGAAATCATGCCCCGCGTTAGGAATCTCTTTGTAGCAATAGAGGCATCGGTTGATGTCGAGCGTCATTCCACTTCCTCATCCGGAAGTACACGTACCGCACCGATGGTTTCTCGACAGCTTACGAGTAGTAAGCCCATGCGATCTCGGTGGTTCACCTTCCACACATTTTCTACATGTGCCAGTAGCCACCCTTCCGGGATCAAGCCATCAAAGAATGGGAAGAGAACGTTGCTATGGTAGGGTTCAGATCGACACGGTAGCGTCTTGCTGATCGCTACCGGTTCAGTGGACAACAGATACTCCTTATCATAGGCAAAGAGATACCCTGACGCGTCTTCAACAAGTCTGCCAGCACGTGTTCCTGCAAAGAAGATCTGCGCGCTACGCATCGTTACTCCGCACTACTCCAAGCTCACACCCAAACATCAAGAGCACTTGGTTCACCTTGTCAAGTCGGAGGGTTTTCTTTCCACTCTCCAGTTCACGCACAAACCTGTACCCCACACCAGCCATGCGGGCCAGATCTAATTGTGTGAGTCCATTCCGTTTGCGTTGTTCTTTCACAAACATCGCCACGGTTGGTTGGTCGGGTTCCATGGAACTCAATGTAGCTATTTACATGAGAAAATATACCCTTTCGGGTACGTTTTCTTCAGATACGTCCATTTTCGCCCCGTTCGGGTACAAATATAGAGCTATTACGATGTTTTGTACCCGATTGGGTACAAAAATTGTTGGTATCGCAGTGAACGCCACTGACATCCATCAACTATTGGCTGGACCCAGGAACGCGGGGTATGTTGGGCGCTTTACGCGGAATCTCCACCATAGCAAGCAGAATACTACAAATGCTATTAGCGTAAACAAGTAGCTCGAACCAACCCTATGGTATGGCTTTAATACTCTTGTCCCGAACCCACGTGCCAGAGTTACTCAAATCGAACCATCGATAACCGTAGTACGCGTGGAATCGGTGCTTGCCGAGATCAAACAACCTAGGTTGATGAACTTCTTGAATGGTCTCTCTACCGTCGCCTTCAATTGGTCGCAATGATCCAGCCTTATAAATCGAAGTGTAGTAGACTCCTAGATCGTTATCAAACAGGAGCGTATAACGCGCCCTGCGCACCACGGGCTCCCCCCCTGTTTCAGTGATACGGTATGAAGTGTCCGTGTATCTAACATCAATTCTATAGAGGTCATTTGATACAAACATAGTCGAGGTATATCCTCCACCTTGAATCTCACCAATTTTCAATCCAGGATCTCGATCGATCGATGTTCCACTCCAATACTGCAATACTGCCAAAGAACGTTGTAAGATTGCGCATGCGACGAGCTTCCCGTCCAAGACCCGGAACCAGTATTCATCGTTATCATACCCCCAACTAATATTGTGGTTGATACCTGAGATGACGAGAACTTTGCCTTTCAGTACATAGACGGAATCGTAGCTGCGCATATAGCCAACGCTATACCCTGAATCTCCGAGAGTAACATTCAATATACCTTTGCCAGCGACCTGTACTTTTATCTTCTCGAGGTTATTGCTCTTGCTGTCGGTTACATCTAAAGTGAACGCAACTTCATTAGTCACTTGCTTCTCGGCCATACTTTGTGAAGCAATAGAACTATGATGCGCGTTCGATTCTTTCGTGCTGCATCCAATGGTGATGACAGCTACGAGAGCAATTATGTATGAGAATCCGATTGAACCCATACAGAAATGCATTATCCCTCTGCGTTGGTATCTCGTCAGCACCACTTCCATGTTCGTTTACCATCGGGATATCTGAATAATGTTGCCCTTCCCATGGTCACTGCAACTCTGTATAATACCAGCGCGATATTCAGCCCATGGTCCAGCAGTGCTCAAAGTTAAACTATTCACATTCCAGAACAGACAGGAGAGCTTCTCCCGGAACGTAACAACGCCCGTCCCAATGAGAAGGTGTTCGACTTCCCTTCTCGTGACGACGTTTACAACCGCCGCCTTCAGTGGTGGGTTGCCAAGGCAGGCATTGAGAAACACATCACTAGCCACATCGCCCGGCACACATTCGCAACGTTGTTGGTTACGCAAGGGAACGATCTCTACGCCGTACAACATTTACTCGGCCACCGCGATATCAAGCTGACCCAGATCTATGCGAAGCTGGTGGATCAACGAAAGAGTATGGCGATTGCAAGCATTCCGTCAATTGGAGTATACTTGAAAGAACATGTGAAGTGAATTCATATGTAGATCCCCGTTTGATCTCATAGTTCTTATAGAAGTACCTTTCGAGCGCATCGTCGCCAGCCTAAACGGCTTGAAACTCCACGTTCCGGAACGTGTCAACAAAGTCTGGACAGTAGTGTTCACGAATCTAAGGTGTCATTTGAATGTCGATGAGCTCGGCATGATTAGCCAGGACAATACGCTGCTACAATAGCTTGAGCGGTCGATCCGACGCGATCAAACATGTGACGTTGTTCATCCATGAGTTGCAATCGAATCGAGCTGATCAACAATGTATCTGGGTCGTGGTTCCAATCTCGATTTAGAACAAGTAAAGCAAGCACAATGGTCTTGTCAATATCACTGTCTCGCGCGGATCTCTGGGCTGCGTCTGCACGATAGATCCTGACAAATTCCGACAACCGACTACGCGCAGATGTTGTGTCCAGCAATTTCCAATCAGCCAGCACAAGCAACAAGGTGTCCACTATGCGAGAATGACCGTTCTGAGCAATCCCGCTCAGAACAAATCGTGCTTGCGAATACTGACGGTTTCCAAACAACGTGCTAACAAATGCGAAAAGAACTTTGCGGTCCACATTCTTACACGTCGAATACTCGACAATCTTTAAACACGTTGAGTCAATCACAGATTCACTTTGAGCCCACCAATCACTGTGCATGAGCTTTCTCAACTGCGCTTCTGTTTTTCCGCAATCGGTGCCATCTTCATAGATGCAGCCGCTACAGATTGCACAGGATGCAATTCCAAGAATGAAATGGACAAGAGTTGCAAGTGGGTACTTCATGGTAGGATAAATTTTCGTGGAAACAACAATCCGTTTGAGCGAATGCCAAATCCGGCGTCATAGAACATACGCCCCTTGATGCAGGTTTGACATCCACAACGGATCGACGCTGAGGAACGTGGCGCTTGATTGATCGTACTTGCGGTGATCGAGGTTTGACAATGGCGATTACTCATAGGAGTACATTATTAGAATGCGACGCAGTGATCACAAATGATAATCCCCACCATTCACGGCATTATAGCGCGCTCATTACTTCTCTATTTGCAGACGACGTATCCAATGTACCTATGACTACGGTCGTAAAATTCGAGAGTATCTGAGCCCGATATCTTATGAGCTATCAGACCGATATGCAAGCTCTTGCTACTGAAACCATCGCCCCAAGACTTTGGACAGATAAGAATGATGTGGCGACTCCTTGACATGACACCCACAGCAAGTTCCAGTTGCCAGCATGTATCGCGACTCTGAATCGACACTATCTCTGAGGTAAACTCCTGTTCTTGAAATGTCGGATCTCCTTGATCTACAATCAACAGTAAACTCGCAACGGTGATTGTGATAGACCAAAAGACTACCCAATGGCGAACGCTAACGCCCGTGTACATGTTCTTCATCTTGACCGTTTTCATGTTCACCGCTTTCATATTCTAAAATGGCAAAAACGGGAAGTAGCCACGACTTGCTGATTGCACAACTTCCTTTCGCCAAGCCAATTCCTATCGTTGTGTGTACATCGAAACCATTTACAATTGGAAGTGACGTTGAACCGGGTGGTGGATCAACTAAACTAACTTGCGAGCCTAGACCCGCGGCTGAGGCTAAGGATATTCCGCCTTTGACGTATGCTGCGTTACCGCTAAAGTATGTGCTAGGATCTATTTCGCTCGGTGACATGGTTGCATACCATCCGTCCACTTTACTAATTGACACAGAAGTGTTCATTCAAACGCCAATGTTGCACCTTGCTGCAACAACATGCCCGGCAGTTTCCTCAAGTTGCTAAGGTAAGGCATCCTGATCCCCCGGGCGCTTGGTCCAGCCCCCACGGATCGATCATGTTTATCCCATCACCATCGCAAATCACATACGCCCCTTGATGCAGGTTCAACAGCCATCGTGAGTCTACACTGAATATGGTGACGTTTGATTGATCATAGTTGAAGAGGGGGCGTAGGTCTCATGGTGTTGTAGCACCGTTTCGTGTTGCGGACGACGTCATTCCGTCACTACGTCATTACGAGCGAAGCGAGTGACGTCGTTTCTTCTTGGTCAGCGTAGCGGGATTTGAACCCACTATCGCTACACGTCGATACGAATCTAAATGTTTCGAAACATATTCATACAATGCTATATACACCATTGACTTACATGAACGAGGAATTGTAGATGTTTCGAAGGGTTTTGATACATTTGAATCAAATCTGTCACATTTCTGTCACACGCCGTACGATCCATCGTGTCCAAACGCACCACAAAGACTAAGGCCACTGCAATCGGGGTTACGATACGGATCCGTAAGGGCAAGAATGCTGACGCCCTCATACTGGATGTTGTCGATAGGGGCAAACGTACACGCGAACACCTTGGCATCTATCTATCAGGTGACAAAGATCGCGACCGCGAAGCGATGCTTTTGGCTGAGCAGATCAAGGCCAAGCGGCTGCGAGAGCGGTCACTACGTCGGGTAGGGATAGAGGAGCTGCAGCTACGACCTGAAGAGGACTTCCTAACTTTCTTCGACGAGCTAAAGGCCACTCGTGGGAAGCCGTGGCGGAACACGCGTTACCACCTATCTGAATACACCAAGGGTAGACCACGTTTCGGCGATATTGGCGAGAATTGGATCGACGGTTTCCGGAGACACCTTGAGGAACAGGGTCTCAAACCCAACTCCATCGCAACATACCTCGATGTGCTCAAGACCGCCTTCAACATCGCAGTAAAGCAGAAGATCATTGGTGTGAACCCTTTCACGTACGCACGGCCTATCAAGCGTGTTCGTACCAGCCGCGAGTATCTAACCGTGGACGAACTCCGCGCCTTGTTTGCAACCCCGACCGACCATGACATGGTAAAACGGTCATTCTTGTTCGCCTGCCTCACCGGTCTGCGGATAAGCGATCTCCGCGCACTCACGTGGAAGGGTGTGCAGGGGGCCGAACTGAGGATCACACAGAAAAAAACAGGCGATGACGTTCTTGTTCCCATCTCCGATCAAGCCCGAGAGCTCCTACCGGAGCGTAACAACGCCCGACCCAATGAGAAGGTGTTCGACTTCCCTTCTCGTGACGACGTTTACAACCGTCGCCTACAGCGGTGGGTTGCCAAGGCAGGCATTGAGAAGCACATCACCAGCCACACTGCCCGGCACACGTTTGCAACGTTGTTGGTCACACAGGGGATTGATCTTTACGCCGTACAACATTTGCTCGGCCACCGCGACATTAAGGTGACGCAGATCTATGCGAAGCTGGTAGATCAACGTAAACACGATGCGATTGCATCCATACCTATGTTGTCAGTGAAGCTAAAACAGATTGAACAATAGACTTTCGTTGCCTGGCGATGATTTCGCACACAAGCAGGATCACATACTCAACCTGCCGGTCCATCTAAACTATTCGATGAATACGCCACACTGAGGGCCATGCGAACACTTACAGATTCTCACTTACACAAGATGTCCGAGCTCTAACAAGATCAGCTGCGCTATCGTTAAAATTTAGGCCCTGTGTAGCGTGGCTGCCACATAAAATTAATGACCAAAGCAAAGGAGAGTAGCTTTTACTCATTATGATATCACAGCATCAACAACTCAATGGAAATCGAAGAAATGAAATCCATCAGCCGCCGACAATACAAGAACCGAACACATACTCGCCCAACCACCATCTAGTCGGTGAACGAACAATGCCCAGCCAAGGAAGACGGTTTCAGCGAGCTGCTTCGAGTGAGAATTCCACTAATTCATCTCGGTTTATTCAGCTATTTGAAGTCACAACCTTGCATTCAGCTATGGCTTCTCAGAAGTAGGCATGTGCAAAGGTGTGAAACAACCGGCTCTCGATTTCATCAACCAGTGACAGCCGTCATAAAGTACTCGTTCTTGAATGAAGTTGATAAAACGAGGCTCGAATTGTCGGCCACACCTTGTTGAATCGACGCAGTAATCGATTCTGCCGATCGGGCCGGACGAGCCGGTCAGTTGAGAATACACGCCATTCTCATCATCGTAATAGAGACGCGTAGTCTTACTATGACTCCAACTCTTGACCACTCCATTGCGCAGTGCAAAAACAGGATAGCTTTGACGCACTGTCAACTCCGATGCATCCGAAGAAAATTGGAATTCAGAGTGCAAATCACCATCAACCGTATCAACCCCCTCCCATGTCCATACTGGTGCATCTGGGCCGTACTCACCTGTATAATACTCATTGAGCCACGTAGAATCGGTCATCACCAGTGAACATACCAACTTGTTATTATGTAGTCTAACAATTGAGCGCTCAAATTGCTCATTGTCAGAACCTGAACCAACCTTTACTTGTAACATGATACCAGCGCTACTTGGCAATGATATCACGTCATACACTGAACGAGCATGGCCTATTATAGTATCCAGTTCTGAGAAAACATGAAGATCACGGGTTGACCCTTTAAACACCACAGTCACTCTAACTGAGTCTGTATTGTTGAGTTCACACAGCTTCGTACTGAAAATGACATGTTCATCATTTTGCTTTTTTGCCAATACTACGCTATCCCCAATTGGCCCACCTACTGTACCTTGCCCAACAGTGTCACTCTTTGTACATCCGATGGCGAGTAGCAAAATAACGATCGGCGTAACTTTCAAAAAGAATGTCATTTCCACCTCCGCTTTGGGTTGATGTACCTGAAGAAAGTTGTTCCACCGATGGTATACAAGATCGTGTGCGTTCCTGTCCCATTTTCAAGCCAAGTCCACGGACCTGTTATCGCCTTGTCACGACTATCATTTCCATCCCAGAAATAGGGAGTATGGAGATTGAATGGATCAGACTCTTGCTCATCAATCATAGCATCAACAGCTCCTTCGATACTCGAACTAAATTTGAATTCAGAAGATAACACCTCTGTAAGCTGCTCATTCATAACAGCCGGGTATCCATTATCCTCGTCAGTTTCTTTCATTGATGCAAAGCTTTTCTTACCTCCAATCTTATTAATCATATCAGGCGTGCTGAAGGTGACCCCAACCCAAAGCATACGATTTATAAGTACCTCACCTATCTCTTTTGCTTCCTCTTCGAGTGGGCTTGATTCACCTGCAACAATACCAAGGAACTGCCTAACATTTGAGCGTTCTACAGGTGAAAGACATTCAACACAACCGATCCGCAGAGCGACACCAACTTTACGAATCGAACCTTGCGGAGTGTTGTAACCAAACGGGTCTTGAGTTGGATCTGAAACAGTATTCGGATCCCTTTTCTCACTCGACCCTTTACTTCCGCCGGAACTGCCACTTCCGCTACTCGCACCACCCCAATCTCCGCCATGTTGCCCACCCGGCAGAGTCTCGTCCCCTCGTTCATTGGAGATCTTAGGGTCTCTTACATCAACGTATCCACTTCCCCCTTTGCTCGTGCTCCCAGGTTTAAGCGGACTAGCTGGATCCAACCCCCATGGATCAATCAAATTAATGCCATCACCTTCACAATACACATATGATCCTTGATGCAGGTTCGACATCCACAGTGGGTCTACACTCAAGAAGGTAGCGCTTGATTGATCGTACCTGCGGTGATCGAGATCGTAGAGTTTGTGTGCGGCTGAGTTCGGTGATGTTTCATAATCACGTTCACGGTCGAGCCATCCGGTTCGGCGGTCCCAATCGTTGTGACGTGACCCATAGTTCTCGTATAGGGCTTGGTCTTGATAGCCATCTGCGTCGTTGATACCGACGATAGACCCCTGGCGGTTGTGTGTTACAAAACGCTTGACCCATTCGCCGTATTGGTCACGTTCAAAGATGACGTTCACACCATCCGGACCGTAGGCTCGGAATTCGAATGGATAGATGTAAACGCGCCGATCATAGATGCCAAAACTATCCGTAGCGCACGGATTTTCTGAGGTCTGGCGACCATGGTAGACAACAAGAGGTCTGCCTGATCCGCTGAGTACATAGTGCGTCCATGGCGCTGTACCGCAGGTATTACGGTCATGCACCCAGTCTGTCATGAGTCTTTTCTGTTCACGCAAGCCCGATGGTGAGTACCGGTAGGCCCATGTCTCAAATTCGCTGTAGTTGTTGTTGTTTGAATCAACGGCCACCGGTGTACATCCGGGAGCTCGCTCCGGATCGTCGATCGCCAGTGTGAGCATACGGTCATGATATCCGTACTCATAACTTTCGTCGGTAGCGATGCCCCCTACGTTTACTCGTCTTCCGGTAGCTCGGCCTTGTCCGTCCCAGGTGTAGTCTACACGCTCTGTCGTGTCCATGTCACTGGTGACATCCGTGATCACCGTGCCCGTGGTCACATACGTGTGAGGACGTGTCGTGTCTGCCGGATCAACGCCTCGAATTTCATTCGTTCTGCGCGAGAGCACGTCAAACTCATAGTTGGAGCTCGTAAAGGCAGTGCTTGTTGTTTCCGTTACCCTCGCGATCTCATCATACTCAGCCCAGGTGGTATCTGTCAATACCCGAGCATCACTCTCGAACTTTGTTGCCACGCCGTCGGTGCGGTATTCAAACGACTCCTTGGCAATGCTAACTAAGGGCACAACATCAACAAATGCTTCGGCAGTGTCCAATCGACCCTGCCACGTAAACTTCCATTCGTGCTCGATGTCTCCTGCCGGCTCGGCGTTGGCGTAAACCTTTGATGTCATTCGGCCCATTTTATCATAGGAATACACTACGTCAGGATCTGTAGGACGCGCCGCAAAATATGGGGTCATCGTCTGATAGCAGTTGAAGAGCGTGTCGTCATCATCGTCCATGAGTCCGAGTCCAAAGTCAGGGCCGGAAGCCGAGAGAGCAGTGCGCATCTGGCTCACCCTGCCAGCATTGTCATAGGTATACCACGTGGCATGATTGCGAATTGCATCCACCGTGCGAACACTCGTTACCAATGAAGCACTATTATAGGTAAGGTAGGTCACACCAATCCCAAGACCATCGTCAATGCGGATCTCACACTCAACTCGCCCCTTATGATCATAGGAGTACACCTTGTACCAATAGGCTTGAGATGAGTGATCTCTATAGGCTTGTGCAGCCACCCGGCCAAGCGTATTGCGGAACTCTCCGGTGGGAGCAAGACATTCAAGAAGACGCTTCGGTGGGAGTCCGTTGAACACTGCCCCAGGCACACGCGACGATATCACGTTGGGCACATGGTCATAGATCACCATCGAACGTGGGTGCTCAGGATAATCCCCGATATCCTCAAAGTCAGAGGAATCCGCAGGTGATGTAAACTGACCGTTCTGACCCAAATAGCGGACAACGTCGGCCGGTCTGACAAACACGTCCTCCATATCAACCGGCGCCAAATCATACGGTGGTTTACGAGAGCCCCATGCCGGAATACACGTTGTAGGCATACGCTTCAAAGAGATACGAGGCACCGTGCGTGTTGGTGTGTCATAGATCGTCGTGTTGAGTAGCGTGTCAGCCACACCGGTTACAGACACACATGAAGAGTCTAGGGACTCAAAAGTTGAGCCTGTAGCCAGAGCCGCCTCTCCAACGAGCGTACGGCGTCCAAGATCATCGTATTCGTAATACGTGACGCGTTTGACGCCGTTCAAGCCCTGTGCCTGCAACTTGGTTTGTACAAATCGCACCTGCGATCGATCGTCGTATTTGTATCGGGTAGGCCCCAGGTCTGGATGGACCATCCGTGATAGGCGACCGAATGCGTCATAGGTAAAGACAACCTTTTGACTATCCGGCAGATAGATTGTATCGAGTCTCCCTGTTCGGTCTGCGTAATGATATCGAACAACCACGGAGTCCGCGCCGGACCCACGCCGAGCGCGCATGACCTGGCCGATAGCGTTATAGGTGACCGCTGATTGCGTGAGACTGTCTTCGGCAAATGAAAGAAACGTCTGGCTTGCCCCGTAATATTCGGGGGTAGACACTGGAATCAAGCTCTCGCTAACGTTTGTACTCGGAGTGGAAAATCCGCGTAATGTGAACACCTCTTTCCGTTGCTAACTGAGCAGTGAATTCCGCGTCAAAGTGAGCA
>CALMZQ010000176.1 GCA_937870915.1 uncultured Ignavibacteria bacterium | reverse complement strand
ACGTCAACGCCGCTTGCATCATTTGTGCTAAGCGCGGAGAGAACGCCGGAGCCGGGCCAGACATATCGATTCTCAAAGCCAATAACATCAGTTGAAGAAGCTCGTTCTCAGAGTCCATTACTTGTTACGCCAAACCCCACATCAGATGTTGTGGTTGTTCAATGGCCCGCTGAACTTCACATGAACACTCTTGCCGTTGTTGATATCTTGGGAGCAACCATCGCACACGTAGATGTTTCACCAGATGCAACAACAATGCGAGTAGACGCCAAGACACTTGCAGCCGGCACGTACTGGATCATCGCGCGAGGCAAGGCAACCTACACGACATCCTTCACCGTTACACGATAGACACCACGCTTCACCATCACCCCGATCGGCTTCAGATCTCCTAGATCAAGAGATCTCGATACTTCGAGGAAATCGTTCACGTGTGACGGATCTACACTTACTAACAAACCACCGCTCGTTTGAGGGTCGCAGAGTATATACTTCTGCTCCTCATCGAGCGGTGCGAGTTTATGTCCATAGGATTCAAGATTGCGAGTTGTTCCGCCCGGGAACGACTTCTGACTAAGGTAGTCCCGTATCACTGCACGGTCAATGACAGGCACATTGGCATACTCGATCTCGGCGGAGAGGTCAGCCCCCTCACATAATTCACAGAGGTGACCCATAAGGCCAAAACCTGTGACGTCTGTCATTGCATGTATGTATGGCAAGGTGGCAAAGGTCTCTCCGGCCTTGTTGAGTTTCACCATCACATCACGAGCGAGAGTGGCATGCTCTTCTTTGAGAATGCCCTTCTTCTGTGCCGTTGTAAGAATGCCGATGCCAAGGGGCTTCGTGAGAAACAATACATCACCTTCTTCTGCGCCAGTATTGGTCTTGAGGTTTGCGATGTTCACTCTGCCGGTTACAGCAAGACCAAAAATCGGCTCCGGACTATCAATGCTATGCCCACCTGCGAGTATGATACCCGCCTCCATACACGCCTGACGTGCCCCATCAAGCACAAGTCGTGCTGCTTCGATCGGCACCGTATTGATCGGCCATCCAAGCACGGCTATAGCCATGAGAGGTGTACCACCCATTGCATAGATATCGCTGATCGCATTCACACTTGCGATCCGACCGAAGTCCACCGGATCGTCAACGATCGGCATAAAGAAATCAGTGGT
>CALMZQ010000175.1 GCA_937870915.1 uncultured Ignavibacteria bacterium | reverse complement strand
GCCTTGGCAACGAGCGTACCACCCCAATTGAACATGTTCCGGTTCGATCGCAGTACTGGAGTGATTTCATCTGCAACAGGCATCTCCAGTCAATTGGCGTATGGTGTGGAGTTCTCGCCGAACGGACAACTCCTTTATGCAACGTCTTTTAACGACGCATCGATCTATCAGTATGACCTATCACTTCCTGATGCAAACGTTGCGACATCTCGTGTAGCGATCGGACGGTCAGGTGCCATCACCAACGGAGCTTTACAGATCGCACCGAATGGTAGGATCTATGTTGCCCTTGAATTTTCAGGTTTCATCAGCGAGATTGCACAACCCAATGTTCGAGGGAACGGTTGTCAGTATCAAGACCGTGTGATAGATCTGGGCGGTAGAGTCTCACGCCTTGGCCTGCCGAACATGTTCCCGGCAGTGTTCTCGTCGGAGACGCAGTACGAGATCGAGACCAGTAATGGTTGTGTTGGTGATACGATAAACTTTGTGCTTGAACCGCGTGACTCCGTACAAGACTTGCGTTGGACGTTTGACGATCCAAGTAGCGGCTCTAATGACAGAGCGAGTGACAACGATGTATCGCACGCCTATCGCGCAGCCGGCACGTATGAAGTGCGTGTATCTTACAAGACCCTTTCCGGATTCGATCAGGAGAGGTATGTAACGATTGTTATTGGGACACGACCACAGATAAGTGCCGGGGCAGACCAAACGATTTGCAAAGCGGCGACCGTGACGTTGCAGGCTCTTGGTGCTGCAGTGCAATTCTCTTGGTCTCCAGGTTCTTTACTCAACGATTCAACCATTGCACGTCCACGTGCATCCATTTCCAAGACAACAACCTTTGTTCTTGCCGGACGTGGTCCGGAAGGTTGTGAGTCTTATGACACTGTTGTTATCTACGTTCAGCAAGGCTCAATATCCGTCAGTCCCGATACCACCATATGTGATGGTTCTGTTGCCCAACTCCGTGCATCGGGCGCGCAGACGTATGAGTGGTCGCCGGCAACGGGCCTGAATGATACGCGAAGTGCAGAGCCCCTTGCCCGACCAGACACCACAACAACGTACCGCGTGATCGGGCGTACGGCGTTGTGTGTAGACACGGCCTACGTCACAGTTACGGTTGCCGACCCATTGGAGATCGTTGTCTCAAAGGACGTTGCAGTGTGCGCTGGAGTAGAGACCACCTTGTTTGCAAGTGGTGGTGTGGCGTATCGATGGACGCCGACTACAGACGTATCAGATCCAACAGCATCATCAGTTGTTGTTCGGCCGATGTCTACTACTACCTACACTGTGCATGTTACCTCTGCCGCCGGATGTGTTGATTCATCGAGCATCACAGTGACAGTTGCGGGCAGTGTTACCGTTACCCTCTCGAACGATACAACGGTCTGTGCCGGCACGTCAATTCAGCTTGCGTGTGGTAATACCGGCGTAGTAACCTGGACTGATCGGTCAACGGGAGCCACATCGGTGGGCAACACCATCACAGTACGTCCCAATGTTCCCACATGGTACATTGCAGATGTCGTTGTAGGGGGCTGCACCGGACGCGACAGTGTGCTCGTTGATGTTTTAGTGGGTCCGCCCCTTACCATCTCTCCGGATACAACTATTTGCATTGGAGACACAGCAACGATTAGTGTAATGGGATCATCGAATGTTGTGTGGAGTCCGGCAACCGCAATTGAGTATACGGACCGCACTACAACCCGCGTGTGGCCATCCGTAACCACCACCTACACAGCAACAGCGAGCAATGCGGAGTGTGTCTCCACTGCCTCCGTTGTTGTACGTGTGCAACAGCGTCTCGCCATTGTCATGCGATCGGAGACTGTTGTAGCATCACCCGGAGAGACCGTAAACGTGCCCATCGTTGCAACATCGGATCTATCCGGTGTTACCGCCTTGCTTCTAGCGGTGCGTGCACCACGATCTCTTGCTGAGATCAACGTAGTTCCTCAGGCCGGACTCCTTGAACGATCACGGACAAACGTTGGTGACGATCAGATTGTCGAATACGAGATCACAACAATTCTTGCTCCGCCGGAGCTGTGCAAACTCTCGCTCAGTGTGTTCCTCAGTGCTAGTACCGACCGCGTGGTGACATGTTCTGCATCACCCTTAGGATGTGCTTCCAACGGTTCGATGAACATCGTTCTTGATCTCGGACAATGTGCCGGGCCCATGCGCACGGTGCAGATCGGTCAGCAAGCCCCCTTAAAGATCAACGTTGCGCCACATCCATTCGATGAGCAATGTGAGGTGTTGTGGAGTAGCGCTTCAGTTGGACCACACAGCATTGAGATTTATACGTCGGAAGGCACACGTGTTGCGTGGGACTCATGGACCCGCGATGTTCAATCGCCTACGTCGGGTCAGTTACAACTACGAACGAATGAACTTGCACAAGGTGTGTATGTTGTTGTTCTACGTACAGCAGACGGAACCGCGTCATTTGTGGGTATGCACAAGGTTAGGTAGAACAGAATGAGCAACACTGAGAGCCACATTCGAAGACTTTTCCTAATAGCCCTCGTAAGCATCGTTTCTTGGCAGTTCCCTGCAATGGGCCAAGAACTAATGCAGGCGGTGCCGAATGTGGGTGTCCCTGCTCAAGAAATCAGTGGACAGATATTTAGTATCGGCGGGGTCGTGCACTTCGTAAGCGGAAATGGAGTTTGGCAGCTGTCAGGCTCCGAAACATCGTGGGAACAGCGTTACCGCCCTTCGTCTGGGACAATGATAGTAGCGGCATCGCGCGGGATAGCTCAGACTTTATTGTTTATGGATTCCAAGTGGAACATTTGGCGATATAGCCCAAGTGGGAACGTCAGCTTGATTGAGCAGGCAACCAATGCTGAGGACTCCTACCTCATCTGCGAGGCGTCTAGTGGCATGCTTGTGGTCGGAGCCAGTAGGGTACTTGGTAGAATTCGAAGTGATCTTTTCTTGTCCGTTGACCAAAAAGTGATTCCGACATTTTCGCCAGTTCTGCGGGATGTTTCCCTCCATTCTCTTGAATTCAATTCTCGTTGCGAGAGTTTCATTTTGACTATCAGGGGGCAGGACACAAATGCACCGTTGGAGAGTACATATCTGCGCTATAGGCTTGTGGACACAGCATGGCGTCTTATCGAAGGCTCATCCCAGAAGCCATTTGCCACCGCTGAGCAGCCAGGGGAATCATATTTCCTAAGCAACAACGAACTGTTCCCGACAAATGCCTGCCCACCGGTGATTTCCGGAGAACCGGTGCTGCGGGCTAACAAGGCAAATGCACTCTCTACGCTTTCAGACTCCACAATTGGACTGTACCAGACATACAATGTTCAGAATACGGTCTCGCCGATCTACATCTTTGATTCAAAGGGTCGGCGGATTATCGATAGTGTCCTCGTTGCTCCCGGCGAAGTATTGATGGACGTAGTTGCACATGATGACCTTTTACTCGTTCAATGCCAAGCACGAGTGTTGGTGTACAACAAAGGAACTCTTGTGTCCACGATACCATGGCCATCTAGTAGTGTTCCAGCTATCTATTATAGCGCTGTAGGAAATGGAGTAACATCCACAATGTTCGGATCAGGGCAGTTAGCTCCTCATGCCCTTACAATCTCTAGTGGCGAGTGGAAGCCGCTTTACGCTATTGGCACCGATACCGTTCAACTTGCAAAGATTGATGGGGCGTGCCAGTTCGAGAGTGTTACCTACTTGTGGGAAGCCGATAATCTTTATGTGTCAACCTGGCAAGACGCAAAGGGGCAGTACTTTAGGCATGTCAAAGCGCCCAAAAGGATCAGTCACGTCCGGCCGATCTCCGAGGGTCAGGCACTTGTTCTCGCGGAAGTTGCCTCTTACTACACTGTAAGCCCGTGCTGGTATTCGTATTCAACATCAACGGGGGAGCTCGCTGGACGTCGAGACAATTGGCCGCGAGCCGGCAACATCCTATCTATCACTGAGTCTACATTTGACGAAGCCGCAGGCACAATTACAGCAGGCACCCTCACATATTGGTTGGGTGGAAGAACGGACACGTCGCAGTATCCCATTTACGGAGTGTTACAGCGAGGGCTTCAAGATGTAGAGTGGAGGATGGTCAATGAAGGACTGTCGATCTCTCTACGGTGTTATGCACTCAAGCAAGACAAACACGGTGTTTTGTACATGTTGGCAGGGTATTCCGAAGGCACCCTGTCGTATCCACGCCCAAGCCTGTTTGTATCCACGGATGTAGGCCTCAACTGGATTCGGTCAACCTCATCATTGCCGAATGATCTCGGCAAGAACGTCCGGCTTAGCGTAACTGAGAATGGAGTGTTTGTTCACGAAAACAGTTGTTATCGAGTGTTGAATTATGGCGAAGATTTCGGTAGAGTAGACTTCTCCGTTGGCGATGTTGGAGAAATATTCACCATGCTCGACGGAGTTGATTCATCACAGATGACAATGGTAACATCTACGGGAGTGTACAATGTGACCGCGCTGGTTTCAAGTATTGAGTCTATGACAGATTCAGCCGACTATGCAACGATCATCGGCAACCACGTGACAGTGAATTCTGAGACAATCAGCGGTGATGTCGAGGTATCAATTGTGACTTCGGTAGGGAAAACAGTGTACTCACAACGCATGCATGTAGAGCAAGGCGGCAAATTCAGCTTCTACTTGCCTGTCGAGTTGTCGGCAGGAGTCTATTTCCTCGTTGTGGGCAGCAGAGTGTTCGTTGTTTTGAACCCCTAGGCTGATCGATACAGGGCGTTCCACGTTTGTCCACTCCTGCTGCTGATCGTGCTATGAGGCGAGTCAGATAACGCAAAAAGCCCTTAACCACGGGGCTAAGGGCTTATTTGTAGGGGAGCCAACTGCCGGACTTGAACCGGCGACCTGCTGATTACAAATCAGCTGCTCTACCAGCTGAGCTAAGTTGGCGTATGCTGGAATTTTCTCTTTTTGCTCTAACCGTTGTTCTCGTAACTCGTTATATCTAATGGAGTTGCTGTTTCAGAGTGTTGTCTTTCGAGCTCATCTGATTAGCTGAGAATTATCTGGTCATTGCCGTCATTTTTGCAGTATTTCAGACGTATTCTGAGACTAACTGACTGCAATCTGACTGCAATTGGCGTTTAGGTTTCAAGGTTCGGTTCTCCGCATTTGATCCGACCTCGTCCGGAGGAATGCAAAGATAGGGATTTTCTCGAATTTGAACACCAGTGATTAAAGTGGAATGGAATGAAATTGCAAATGCCTACTGTCACGATCTAAACGTATAACTAACTGATGGAACCACCATTAAAGATGAACCAATCTATCCTTTAGACAAATGCATTCAGTAGAACCACTACCGATTTAAAGTTTTCGTCTGTTCAAGTATACAGGACGTCTATATCGGGATATCGTTGCAGTAAGGTCGGCAATGTTATAGTCTCTAGATTCAGTACTTGACAAATGGCAGGTAGCTTCTTAAATACCTTCCTGTCGTTTGATCCTTCCGTCTCTTCCGTAACGAGTAAGACAGTCTCGCCCTTGTTCTGTTTTCGATACTCCATACACATCATAACAAGTCCCATATCTGCGCCCGCTAGAAAGCCCAGTTTTTCCGTTTCAAATTGGTCATCTGAGAGCTTGCGTCTTACTGGTGCATTGACAAAAGTGTTGTTTACGTGATGAAGAAATTGCCTCGTATCAGGAGCAACTATGTGTTTTGTCGAAAACGGTAGTTTGCAATCCTTTAAAAAAGCGCTATCACCAAGACAGGAGACTGACGAAAGAATGGCTCCACCAGCCGTATAACGACATTCCTCAAAAACTCTATCGATCAACACAATTTCCTTGGCGGACATTTTATCCTTAAAGAAGTCATGCATCTTTCTCTTGCCATCAAAGGGCAGATAGTAACGCACAAGCGACAGTAACGATGATGTGTCAATTAGTACCTTCATTGGATGTACAATCCCAGTTTCTTGGGCGGTATGTTCAACTGTAAGCATACTTGTCTTTCATCTATTACACCTTCGTAATAAGCTGTCTGCAAAGTTGAAACCAACAAGGGGGAATTCATTGCTATGGGAGTCGAGCCACGAACCTGAATGCCTAGCTCTTTGTCTCTTTCACGTCTAATCCTCTCTGCTTCTCTCTTTTGCCTAGCACGCTCTTCAAAATCATCCTTGATGAGCTTGTAGTCCTTTGGAGAAATCTTATTCTGTATTAATAAGCGAGTGAAGAGTGCAATTCGACTTAGGTGAGTCGCTCTGGAAATTGTTCGGATTGTCTCATGATGATAATCATTGTGCACCGTAGAATCTCTGATGGCGCTCATTGCCGCATCATGAGTGCCTACTAAAAAATAGTAGGCGAAATCATTGCACCATTTCTCGATGTCACTTAATCCAGTATTAGTTAGAGACTCGATGGCTATTTCCTCAATCTCCTCTTCCCCCAGTAGATAATGCGCTAGCTCGTGTACAAGGGTAAATATCTCTCTGCGAAATGAACTCTGTTGCCTCTTTAGCACGATTGCATTAGGCTTGAGAAAAAAGCCATCGATATTAACTCTTTCTTTCTTATTCCAAGTTTCGACAAACTCGAACACGAGTATATTGTACTTTGCGAAGGAATCAATAAGCGACCTTAGAAATTCCTTCAAATCGCTCGTAAACACTTGAGGATACAATTTGCCGCGTAAGTCTTTTGCCACTTCTCTAGGGCTACTGCTGAGATCATACGTCGGTAGAATACGCTCTATCGTAACATCGGAAAGTATGGCAATAGCGGTAATCGATTGATTGACTTCTTCAAAATGATTTACAATTTTTCTTGTGGCAAAGTTTAGATCGTGTGCGAACACCTTTTTTCTAAAGAAAATGCTTGATTCATTGGACTCTTTCAACGGTTGCTGGTCTAGATAAAAATGCAGTCCCTTGTCAAAAATCTTGTCAATTCGCTTTAAGTAGTTGACATCGATGACTTCATTGAACACATCCTCTATAGTAAGTATCTTCCTTTTGCCTTCGCTGATGAGGGATACGAGATCACCTTCTGACATTTTGAACAAACGCAGTAAGTACTGAAGTCGTGATATGTTTAGTTCAACTTTCAATAATGCGGTAGAGCAAAGTTAGATTTGATGGCGTTTCATTCCTTGATAGACAGCAGAGACTTTTCTTTTCGCGGATTTACCCTGTCTTCATCCGCTCAGCAACGAGATCATTCAATTCGTTCGGTTTCATTCCTGGCCGCTCTGTTAAAAACTCAATAGAGCGGCGGCTGATGATTTAATGCGCAAAGAGTGACCCCTCTTCTGCAGCGAAGCTTGTCAATCGATTAACAGAATTGCGTTGTGCAATCCTAGCTAATTCAGGCTCGTCGAAAATTTGATTTGCAGGTGCATGCACAAGGTGTGCCCAATTCGTGCGAATGATAGTCCACACCACTACAGACACTGCAAATCCAATCAATAGAAGAGAAACAAAGGGGGACACCTTGACCATGTGTAAAAGGACGAGTGTATTGATCTTGCGATGCACGGTCATGTAGTACTCTCGATCGTCACTCGATTTCAAACGTGCTTCTATGCTAGTGTCCCTATCAGCTTGACCTTCTTTCCCATTCACGCCAGCGTAATGAACGACGAAATCAGCGATGTAGAATCGATGGGCAAACCGAATAATTGAGTTTACGTAATCTCGCATAAGTTGATATGCAGGATCTGTGCGGCTTATCTGCTTTTGAACGACCGCATCATCAAACATTGCGTCTCGTATCAAATACAGCTCTTGCCTTAGCTTCTCTACCTGAATCTTTCTGTACAGACGAAAGAGAGCATAGGAAGATGCTGCGATAATCACACTGAGGAGCGCTAGATAGGGATCAATCATTACCGGTCTCCTTTTCGAGTTGAACCGTCTGGAGGCATCTTGCTAGAAGTGCGTTTGTTGTCCAGAAGCCCTTCAAGGTATGCGTTTCGAACAGTGAGTTCTTCATTCTTTTGAACAAGGTTCTTTCGTCGCTTGCCACCAAACAGGTAGCTTATCAAGCCGAAAGCCCAGCCGCCGAAATCCTGAACTAACTCTAGAACGGGTTTCCATCGAGAGTATTGATCGGCCGTTGCAATTAGCCAGTTACCAAGTTCCTTGCCATATATAGTCGAGACACTATGGTAGCAAACATAGGCAATGGGTGTTGCCAAAGCAATTCGGCCTGACCAGAGTAAGATGTTGGCTAGGTTATGTTGTCTACGCAGATCTGCTTCGATTTGTTTCTTCTTTTGGCTTCTCTGCTTTGCTCTTCGCTTGGTCCGACTCGACATTACCCCCTCCTGTATCAGACTCTATTTGAAACTGGAAATGTTATTCTGCATCAGTATTCGTGTTGTGTTGTTAGCTGCTGATTCAGTCTCACCACCTCCCTCCTCCCCCCACATCTTCTCCAACTTCGTACGCAGCGTATCCGGAGAGATGCTAAGATAGTGACGCTCCAAGACCTGTACACCGCAGCGGGCCAGCCGAGCCACTTCATGCAACGATAGATCCTTCCCAACGCGCGTTACAAGCCGTGTGATGTAGGTTGATTGAATTCATGAATAATCCTAAACCTTAGTCTTTATGGAGCAATCTGGAAAGGGTTCATTAATACCTAAAACGATAGAAGGTTGATCTTCCCACTGGAAGTGTTGAAGTAAATGGAAGTAGAGTGCGTATGGTAGGTTCGCTACCTTCTTCAACCACGGCAACTGTTCTGGAACGTTCGGTTTGTAGAAGGACTTACCCTTGTAGTATGGAACACCCTCAAGCTCAAGTAAACCCTCGTAGTGAATCGCAGCATTCCTAGCTGTAATAAGCTCTTTCAGTACGTTATAGGTTTTGGAAGTTCTGGGAAAAGTATAGGTATCTATTGCAAGTTGGGGTCCAAACTCCCACTTCTCCTTGATAGACCACTTGTCGAACAATGGAAACATGTGGACTTTCCCTGACTTGGCAAGCAGATATTGCATGGAGACATTGATCAGCGCCTCCGCCAATGCTGCGGACATCATCAGGATGACGGCATGCTCTGCGATAAATCTCTTGCCAACCAATATTCTTATCTGATACCCCATGTCCAGATAGAGTTCTACTTGGCGTTCATACCATGAGGCTTTGTCCTTAGTACTCCAAAGATCAAAACCTGCCCCCTCAAGCGGCTGGCTGATTTTGAGTTCTTCTATTGCCTGTTCTCGCGTCTTAGGAACGTAGTCTCGCACCTCAATCTCTAATTGTCTCAACCTCTCACAAGCTGCAAGCAATGCCGCTTCGAAACTGTCGTATTCGGCAGTAAACTTCGATGTTCCCATGGTAGTGTTAGCCTATCCCAATGTGATGTAAATGATCGACCATATGCGCCAAAACATTCTTTCATGTTTGACGTTTCTATACATGGAGTTCAAAAGCAGCATATGATAGTCATGTGATCGTTATATAATGTCCTGCGATATTGCGCGTTCCTGCTATATGTATTTAGATAGGCCGGTCCACCCCCGCCCCCCACATCCTCTCCAACTTCGTCCGCAGCGTATCCGGAGAGATGCTAAGATAGTGACGCTCCCAAACCTGTACACCGCAGCAGGCCAGCCGAGCAACCTCATGCAACGATAGGTCCTTTCCAACGCGCGCTACAAGGCGTGTGATGAAGGTTTTCATGAACTCGTGGAATAAATGGCCGACGGGATCTACTTTGGCGTTTGCGCACATGCTCAGGAACCTCCTTCTAAGCCGCGACATCGTTGAGATGTGATACTGCAAGATTGGATCTGTTGCGTTTGCGCTCCGCACTGACTGGCAATGCGAATGTGCATGAATATTATATGAATTCCCGCCTCCAAGGCCCCCAAATAGTGTGCTGAACTTCATTGATCCTATTCGTAAGCCGGCTGCTATACCGCCAGAGATAGGTTGAATTGCATGGTATTCAGACAAGTTTGACATAGCAGAATAGGCGAAAAGTTGTCGCAACCGGATATGGGTGTAGGCGTTCAAGCAGCATTCACACCCAAATACATGAGGTTGCATATGCTACGCAATGGACTGTTCGCCACGCTGGTCGTGGTTTTGATGTCCGTTCTCTCCGCTACGGCGGTGCTTTCACAAGGTCAATTGGCGATCGTTAGCCCTAAACAGGCAGACATCATCGAATCGGGAACGGAAATCCAGGTGGTCTGGGAGTCTTCGGACCTGGCGGCCCTTCAAAATAAGGGGGCTACCCTTGCCCTAGAGATATCCCCCGATGATGGTACCAACTGGTTCCTTATGCAAACGGGGATCCAAACGGATGTACAAGAGTTTGCTGTGATGATCGATATCGCATCTGAACCAACGATGCAATACCGACTCCGCCTGAGCGAAATCGATAATGGCACTGGTCCGGTACAATCCCCTGGGTTGTCAGCCCCGTTCGAAGTCTTCGAGGGATGCATCCAAACAACGTTCGAAAAGGGCCTGCAACAACAGATCGTGTGTCTTGGCCAGCCCCTTTCACTTGATGTGAAAACAACGGCCAAATTCGTATCGTATGTGTGGACGGTGAATGGGAATGCAATCGCCGAAACGGATGTTCCGAATCTCTTCATTCCGGAAGTAGGGGAAGAACATATCGGCGATTACCGAGTGATCGTAAAGAAGAAATGTGGAGTTGAAACAGAATCGAAATCGGTGCCGATCACGCTTGCACAAAAACCTGTGTTTACTGTTCATCCACCGGCAAAGGTTGAGGTATGCGAACTCCAGTCAACTACGCTGACGGCATCTGCAGACGGCGATGGTGTGCGTTATCAATGGTACTATAATGATGAGCCCCTTGTTGGAAAAACGCAACAAGAACTGTTGATCGACCCTGTGATGAAACCTCATGCCGGACGGTATTATGTAACGGCAACAAATATGTGCGACGTTGTTGTTGCCTCTGATGCAACCGAACTTACCGTGCGACCATTCGCACGAGTAACCCAACAACCGAATGACACAACTGTCTGTGCTTCGAGCACGGTTACACTTTCCGTAGCTGCTAAAGGAGCTCCGTTCACAGTACAATGGTATCGTAATGATGTTGCACTTGTTGGCGCAACAAACACAACCTTAACGATTGATAACGTGAGCAGTGCCACTACGGGTCGGTACCATGCTGTGATCACAACAGATGATGACCGCTCGGAATTGTGTGTGAGACAACAACGCACACGCGATGCACGCATCTCGCTTTTCGAAGCACCTGCGATCGTGCGTGATATTAGCAATCGTACAGTCTGTGTGGGATCCAATGTGGAACTCATCGCTGAGACCAATGGCGCTGTAACAACCTATGTCTGGTTTAAGGATGGTGTGTGGCTTGCAGAAACACCGGGCAACACACTCACGATCAATAACATTTCACGCGCTGATGGCGGTCGGTACGCCGTTGGGGTACACGGCCTCTGCGGAATGTTCACTCGAGGAAATGATGCTGTTGTTACGGTGGTCGAAACTCCTGTGATTACCTCTCAACCACGTCCGGTCTTGAAGAAGGTTGGCCAATCCTTTATTCTCGGTGTAGTAGCAACCGGTAACCCAACGTTCCAATGGCGGAAAGACTCTCAGCCTATCGCAGGTGCCACATCGTCCGAGTACGTTGTTGCCAATGCAACAGAATCCATGAGCGGTATCTACTCCGTGATCGTCACAAATGTGTGCGGTTCGGTGATCTCAAATAATGCACGTGTTATTGTCAGCTCTGATGTGCCACGTTATGGTGAGCTCACCTTTGCTACACCTCAGATTGACATGGGAACAGTCTATCGTGGAATTGGTCACGAAGAGAATCTCGTTGGACTCCTGAAAAACACGGGAAATGCGCCGTTGAGCATCACGTCGGTTACAGCTACTTCTGGCCTTCAGATTCAAGCACCAATTACATTCCCAACTGTGCTTCAATCACAGGCAGAAGGTGATGTTGTTGCTCGACTTGTTCCGACGGAACTAGGAGACTATCGCAGCGACGTTTCGTTCGTCAACTCAGGAATAGATAACACTGCACAAGTCGCCTTTGTTGGTACAGTTGCGTCAGCTATCGATCACCCGGCGTTGGTAGATCTGGGGACCGTTAATGTGCATGAAGAGCGCGACTCATGTTTTGCCATCACTAACGTAGCACCATTCCCAATTGCAGTACAGGCAGTTACCGGTAGCGGTCCATCAGAGATCAGCGTAAGTGCAACATTGCCCGTAACGCTCGACCCGGGCAGTTCGTTCAACATTTGCGTTCGATTCAAACCAACAACAGCAGCCACGCAGAACATCGACGTAGCGGTGCAGTCGTTCGAAGGTCTGCTTGCTCGATTCTTCGTTCGTGGAAAGGGAGATAACGTCTCACCGGTTGCGGATCGCAACGTTTCCACTTCGATCTACGCCTATCCAAACCCTACATCAGGCACGGTGAATATCCGCTCCGAACAACCCGTAACACGTATCGTTGTTCGGAACATGCTCGGCACTGTTGTACAGGATATGCAAGGGGCTTCCCTCACGCAATGGAATGGCACATCGGCCAACGGCTCCAATGTTGCTACGGGTGCATACTTCTTAACCGTAACAACTCTTGGTGGCTCAACAACTACAGTGCCTGTAGTGCTTCAATAGGGAGTTTAAAACAACTCCGGTGCAACGGCCTCTTCGATCATCTCACACCAGATGTGGCCGATGAGGATGTGAGACTCTTGGATACGTGCGGTGACAGTGGATGGAACAACAACACTGGCATCGCACATGTCCTTAAGTACACCGCCGCTACCGCCAAGGAGTCCGATGGTCCGTACGCCGCACTTCTTTGCCTCTTCTACAGCCAATACAACGTTTCTCGACGTTCCGCTGGTGGTGATGGCAACAAGCACGTCACCTTCTCCTCCAAACGCTTCAACTTGACGTTTGAAGACATTATCAAAACCATAGTCATTGCCGCCGGCGGTCAGGATACTACTATCCACCGTTAGGGCCAAGGCGGCAATGGCTCTGCGTTCTATCCCGCCCCGTAACCGTACTACCAATTCTGCTGCGAGGTGCTGACTATCTGCTGCACTTCCGCCGTTTCCGCAGAACATGATGAGGTGTTTTGATACAGCACACGTAGCAAGGATCTCTCCACACATGCGGATGTCTGCTGCGTGATCTGTGGCAAGTTGTTGTTTGGTGGCAACAGACTCAGCGATGAGGTCGGCTATTCGACGCTCGTTGAAGGGTTGAGGCATTGACAAAATTACGTGTCACAACGGCAGCAACAACGATCAATCCTCCAACAATGGCCGTACTCGATGGCACCTCGCCATAAAACAACCCTACCCACAAGGGGTTGAGAAGGGGCTCCAAGACGGTGATCAACACTGCTTCGAGCGCCGTTACAGTCTTGATTGCCCAGGCATAAAGCACATAGGAAAGTCCTAGCTGAAACACGCCCAAAATCCCAAGCCGAATGAATGTATCGGCGTTTCCGGCAAATGGTTCTATAAAGGGCATACATACCAGGGCCGTTAGGATGTTGCCAAAGAGAATACTCTCTGTTGTTGATTCGCCCTTCTGGGCTCTCATGAACAGCGCAACGCCGGCAAAGGCAATGCCACTCAGAACAGCAAGAGTGTTACCAAGTATCGCACCTGGTGAGATAGCATCCAGGAAGAAGATCGTCATACCACACATCACAACGATCACAGCCAACACATCAATACGTGTGGGTTTCTCCTTGGTCACAAAAACACTGAAGAGTCCAACCCATATAGGTGCGGTGTATTGCAAGAGAATGGCATTAGCGGCAGTTGTGCTCTTGGTTGCCATTACAAAGAGGATCACCGTAAGCATATAGCTCACGATACTCCCGATCTGCGCTTTTGACCATGTTGGTCGGACGTTACGTTGCCATGCAAAGATCACAATGGCGGCTATGGCGCTTCTCGCACCGGCAATGGTAAGGGGCGAGAGAGGCAACGTTTTGATAAGGAGTCCGCCACTGCTCCAGAGCAATGCGCACACAACAAGTGCAACAAGAGCACGAAGGTGTACCGGGATGGTCATCGAAGGAACAGCGCTGAACGTTTCGTTGAGACTTCGAGCTCCATGCGTGCAACGCCCTGAGCGGTCTTGATCCTTTGTGTTGAGGAGGTGGTGATACCTACAGCAGGGAATCTCGTATCCAGAGGAACAACGAGCGAGAAATCAGCTACAAGCGACGCCTTTGATGGTACATCACCAAAGACCATGGTAAACGCTGGGGCCTCAGCACGCGCAGTGACCGTAGCTGTGGGCATCGCACCCGAGGAATCGATGGATGTAAACGTAACCGAGCCCGTGATCTTCTTCATGAGTTTGGACATCTCAGGACCCAACACTTTCCGGAAGGCCGGAATATTCATCTTCCAGGTTCCTCCAACCGCAACAGGTTTCTTAGCATCAAGGACGTTGCCGGTGCGGGAGCCCCCTTCACCCTTGATAACTTCGTTGAGGATATTGTAGAGCGAATCGGGGGCAGGAGCATCGTTGACGGTGTAGATGCTGCCGGAATCAGAGAACCAGCAGCGAAGTTTCGTGCCGGTAGGGAGGAGGTCCACAGTGTCGTGCTGGGTGATTCGACGGAAGTCGCGGATCACAAGACGTTTCTCCTTCTCCTGTCCGTCCACGGTTACACTCACAACGTTGCATTGCGCATTGAAGATCACGCTTAGCTTCTCTGTTGTATCACCACGGAGAATGTCACTGATGAACATCTTTGTCTGCGTTGTGCTCTCATAGGTCGTCTTGAGGAGGTAACGATCGTACTCCTTGACGCGGCGGCCTAGTTTGAGCTCGTGTTTAACGGGTTGTGCCGATACTGCAACGGAAAAAAGTGCGACGCAGAGGGCCGTTCTAAAGAAGTTTCGGGTTTGCATATCTACGAATGTACTCCTTCACGTCGAACTTCTTGGCGCAACCGTTCGCATTCATGTATCGGACCTTACCAAAGACCGGACGATCGAACCACGCCCTATCGTGCACACCGCCGATGCTCCAGGCCAACCCGGCATAACCATTGGGGTCTCTTCCGTCTAGCTCGTATGTGTCATTTAATGCGATCCCGATTGCCAATGCCTCTTCCGGCGACGCGCTCCATTCTAGAAGTTTCTTGGCCCAATACATGCGCATATAGCCATGCATCTTACCGGTTGTGAGCATCTCCAGCTGTGCCGCATTCCACAAGGCATCGTGTGTGCGAGCCCCTTCCCATTCTTCAAACGTGTAGATATGGTCTCGCGGGTCATTGCGATGTTCATTTAACGACAACTGCGCCCATGCCGGAAAACCCTCAAAGGAGTCGTAACGGTCATTGTAGAACGTGAAGTTGTCGGCCAGCTCACGCCGAATGATCAGCTCTTCCAAGAATGATTCCACAGGATCATCCTCGGCTCCGGTGCGAGGTAAGGCGTTAACGTCCAAGGCCACACGTTGCGGTGCGATCAATCCAAAATGTAGGTACGGAGACAGACCTGATTGGCCGTTTTTTGTTGGATCGTTGCGATGGACGTACCGCGCGATATCATCAACGATCGTTATTTCCACGGTTGGGGCACGGCCGATTCCCGTCCCGCCCGTTCCTACCGTCGAATCACCCCACGGATGCCGTTCCACCTTGGGAAATTCCTCGAGGAATTCCGGCAACAATCGGTTGATCTTGGGTCGGATAGTGTATGCGGCAAAATCCTGCTTCTGCGATACATGCCAACACGGGACGATGTTATGGGCGTCCACTTGATGCACAGGAATGCGAGACCCAGATGTAATACCATCCAACCATTGTTGCTTGACGCGAAGGGGCTCAAAATCCGTAACAAGAAGTGATGGCTGTAGCTGATCCAACCAGGGGGGCAGCGCTGTGCGCGGATCACCGTTCAACAGATGGTATCCGATGTTGTGTTCAGCGCAGTCCTGGGCCAACACCTCCAAACCCGCATTCATGAAGTCGTACGCCCTGCTCGTAGCACCGAGATAGTTCGGCACGAGGCAGAATACAACATGAAGTGGTACACGTCGGTCCAAGGCAACGTGTTGGGCGTAGAGCAATGCCCAGTTGTTGTGAAGCCTTCGGTCTCGGTTGACCCAATACACAACAGCGCCTTCGCCAACCGGAGCGGTTAACGAAGGCGTGAGGTTACGAATGCGTTCTTTTTTGATGTTCATGTGCCGATCTCAATGCCACCAAGTGCAACGGTAGCATCAAGAACAAGCGTCGGGCCGATTACGTTCGGATCGCGGAAACGATTTGTTTTGTCTTCGATCCCGCCAAGGATCGGCATGCCTTTCACAAGGATGGTCCAGTGAGGCGGAACTTTCAGTTCGATCCCACCACATACGGCCTTTGCCTTAAGGACAGCTAGGTTGCCTTGGATCTCGGCGCTGCGGAGATCTATCTCGAGTCCACCAAATACGGCAGATATCTCGCCCCCTTGAAAATTCCGACTGGTAACGCGGGTTTCACTGGCACCAAAGATGGCGCTGGTTGAGAGAATGTCTTGCTCATACGGCAGACCTTCACCCCCGCCAGACGTCTCGTTGTTCATTGCGTTGTGATGAGAGTTTTTTTTTCTGCTCACAAGCATCGATACACCGATCAAAATCAGAACGATTGGCCAGAATGCATGCCAAAATCCGTCGATGATGTCGAGTCGACCGAGCTGCAACAATGCACCAACAGCAAACAGAATACTGTTGCCAAGAACGGAGCCGGATCGTGTAGCAAGCTTCGTAAGGGCAACGATCATCAGCGCAACAGGCCACCACGTGCTTACGAGGGGCCAAAACTCAACGATGTTGAATGCGTCCAAGAGGAGTCCGCCTCCAACAACAACGAATATCATGCCCCATACAACCTGACCGCCCGCTGACTTTTGTCGAGAACCGAAATGCATCTGAAAATTTTGCTGTGCGTTGTTCGGGTTGGGTTCCATGAACAGCTCCGCAATAAGTGATCAAGCGTGGGTGCCACATTCAGCGCAATCTGCGCATTCTGCCGGCGAAGAGACCATTGTACGCTCAAAAGCAACAATGGTTGCTACAACCTCACGTATCTGTTCCTCTGTGAGCTCGGGATAGATCGGCAAGGCTAACACCGTAGCCGCGAGACAGTTGGAGACAGGGAATGCCGCGTCATTCAAGTTCAGAGAGGAAAAGCACTCTTGACGATGGAAGGGCACCGGGTAGTAGATCTCTGCTCCGATCCCCTTGGACTGAAGATGCGTGCGCAGAGCATCGCGATGTGCTGTTCTAATGGTGAACTGGTTAAAGATGTGTACGTCCTCCGCAGCCCCCTCATGGACAGAAGTAGGAAGAAGGATGAGGTTGGCTTCATCGAATGTTGTGTGACCAACGCCGGCACTTGCGCCTGATTCAATGAAGAGTTTTGTGTACAGTGCTGCATTGCGACGTCTGCCGGCATGCCATGAGCTTAGATGGGGGAGCTTCACGCGTAGGACAGCCCCCTGCATGGCATCGAGTCGGAAATTGCCACCCATGATCTTGTGATAATACCTCGGTTCCATCCCGTGATTGCGGATTTGACGAAGTTTTACGTTGAGGTCATCATCGTTCGTTGTCACAAGTCCACCATCACCTAATGCACCGAGGTTCTTTGTTGGATAGAACGAGAAACATCCGATCTCGCCGATCGCCCCCACACGTCGTCCGTCCGGAGTTTGAGTGCCGATGGCCTGAGCTGCGTCCTCGATGATGGGGATGTTGTGTTCCTTGCCGATCGCAACAAGGGTGTCGATATCTGCGGCCTGACCAAACAGGTGTACGGGAATGATTGCCTTTGTGCGAGGTGTGATGGCCCTGCGAACCTGCTCTACATCGATGTTGAACGTTACATTGTCTACGTCAACAAACACAGGGGTTGCACCAACACGAGAGACACATCCCGCCGTTGCGAAGAACGAAAATGATGGCATGATCACTTCGTCGCCCGGTCCGATATCGTAGGCCATCATGGCCATGAGCAGAGCGTCGGTACCACTGGACACGCCGATGGCATGTTTCACGCCCAGATAGGCCTCGAGTTCGCGCTCCAGAGCATCAACCTCGGGCCCGAGAATGCTGATCTGGGACTCTGCAACACGAATGAGCGCGGCGTCGATCTCCGGCTTGAGTGCTTGGTACTGTATCTTTAGGTCAAGAAGCGGAACGGGCATGGAGGGTCTCAGATCAAGGGTATGGAATCCACAAAACTAGGCAGAACCAACCGACGGACGTGGCTTGTAGCTATTGGCGCGACTCTTGGAGCCCTGCCAATACTGCATTTGCTGCGATTATATCTATCACCAGATGAGCAGAACCACGCACGTACGGTGCCTTTAGGTCCTGTTGATACGGTTATTGCGGACGGAGAGCAAAAACAGATTGTGATCAACGGCGCGGCAGTACTCCTCTCGCGTGTTGGTTTGGAGGTAACGGCACTCGACCTTACGTGCACGCATGCTTCGTGTCCGCTCAAAGTTGACCTACATCTCCGCCGT
The DNA here is from genome assembly GCA_937870915.1 of uncultured Ignavibacteria bacterium. Classification (GTDB taxonomy): domain Bacteria; phylum Bacteroidota; class Ignavibacteria; order Kapaibacteriales; family Kapaibacteriaceae; genus UBA10438. The sequence goes on along the minus strand of CALMZQ010000175.1, from coordinate 5,658 downwards.
ATCCTCTGCGGATGTCACGGTGGCGCGTTTGACATGAACGGAACTGCCATCAAAGCACCACCCACCCAGCCCCTTCGTCGATTTGAAACCCGCATCACCAACGGCGATTTGTTTCTCCGCATTCCGGCAAGGGGCTCTGCATGACCCCTCATTGGACCAACCGGCTAGGGCTTCCAACAACACGACTAGGCACCTTGCTGGGTGCAATGGTGATCGTACAAATTGTTACGGGAACCTTGCTTGCATTGTGGTACGTGCCTTCACGAAATGCTGCCACCATGTTGGATGGCAGGATGGCGACTGTTTCCAGCGAGCAACGGTTAGAGACTGTTGGAGACTTCATCGACACGCTTGGCGTCCATGGCCAGCCATCGCTTGTGCCGGCGCGTAGGGGAGATGCAGTTCCAAGCCAAGCAGCGGCAAGTGTGACCGTGAACATTGCCAACGCTCCTGCGGGTGAATTTCTAAGGAATGTCCACCACAATGCAACCGGATGGCTGTATACTCTGAGTATCCTCTGGCTTGTGATGCTTGCCGTAAGCAGGGCCTTTCGTAAAGATGGCCCCTTATGGATTCGGGCAGTGTTTGCCGTGATTCTCGTTCTTATCGGGGCATGGACCGGCCGACTCCTCCCGGATGACGTATACGCCGAGATCTCCCGTCGCATCGTAGGCCACGAACTTCAAGAAGCCCCCTTCGGAAGCCTCTTTGCAACCCTTTTCGGTGTTGATCCTTCACACCCACTCCTTTCTCGCACCTTTGTAATGCACACCCTCGTTGGCGCAGCCCTCTTGTCACTATTCTGGAAGCCCCTCTCAGCGATGAGAAGGGCGGCGATCGCAGCGAGCGGGGTGAGCCAAGACCCTGGCGCAGCGAGCCTCAAGAAGGCCGTTGGAAGAGAATGGGTTTTCATGCTTGCCTTAGGAGGAGTAGCTGTTGTACTAGGAACGGCCTTTAACCCCATCGAGACAAGCCCCCTACGTGATGTTGTTGGCGGCCTTAGCGGTCAAGTGCACGCCGAACCGTGGTGGGTGATCCGCCCCCTCCATACCCTTGTAGGGTGGTTTGGTGCCGAATTGGCGGGATATCTTCTGATCGCCCTGACGCTGACCTTGTTGATCCTGCCAATGCGAAAGCGTAACTAAGTAACTAGGTAACTCCGTAACTAGGTAACTAGGTAACTACGTAACTAAGTAACTAGGTAACTACGTAACTCGGTAACTAGCTAACTTTGTAGCTCCAAAAATCCCAACCCTAAAAGGACACAGAATATGTTGATCGGCGTTCCAAAAGAGATCAAGCCAAATGAGAAGCGTGTTGCGCTCACTCCAGGTGGCGTAGAGACTCTGAGACAACATGGCCACGAGGTAATCGTTGAAACCAATGGCGGCATCGGTAGCGGTTTTACCAATGATGATTACATCGCAGCCGGTGCAAAGATCATTGACACGGCAGCAGAGGTATATGCCCAGGCCGATATGATCATGAAGGTAAAGGAACCGATCGCTCCTGAGTATGCACTTATTCGTAAGGGGCAAACACTCTTCACCTATTTCCACTTTGCGGCATCACGCGAACTCACCGAAGCAATGGTAAAGAGCGGTGCTGTGTGTCTTACTTACGAAACAGTGCAGAAGTCCGATGGATCACTGCCTCTGCTCATTCCTATGTCTGAAGTAGCCGGACGTATGGCTCCGCAAGAAGGTGCTAAGTATCTCGAGCATCCAATGGGCGGACGTGGTGTTCTCCTCGGCGGTGTACCCGGTACAAAGCCGGCAAATGTGATCGTACTTGGTGGTGGTATCGTTGGTACCAACGCTGCAAAGATCGCAGCGGGTTTTGGTGCTCGTGTAACGATCTTCGATAACAACCTCTATCGTCTGCGCTATCTCGATGATGTGATGCCAAAGAACTGCATCACGCAGATGTCAACAAAGGCTAATATCCGCGAAGCAGTAAAAGATGCAGATCTCGTGATCGGTGCCGTGTTGGTTGTTGGTGCAAAGGCACCACACTTGGTTACGCGAGACATGCTCAAGACAATGAAGGAAGGTTCCGTTATTGTAGACGTATCCGTGGATCAAGGGGGCTGTGTAGAAACCTGCAAGCCAACAACACACGAAAACCCAACATATGTAGTAGATGGTGTTGTGCACTATGGCGTGGCCAACATGCCTGGGGCCGTTCCATATACATCAACCATCGCTCTTACCAACGCAACACTTCCATATGCCGTTCAGCTTGCAAACCAGGGCTGGAAGGATGCTTGTAAAAACAACAAGGAACTTGAGCTTGGCCTCAATGTTGTAGATGGCAAGATCGTCTACGAAGCAGTTGCCGAAGCCTTTGGTATGGACTATACGCCTGCCAGCTCGGTCCTGTAATAGAAACATCTCTCGTATACTGATTGTAGAAGGCTCCTCCATAGGAGCCTTCTTTTTTTTTGCATGTTGCACTCATGAAAACGTTCTTGCAGTTCGCTATTGTAACCATGTGCCTAGTCTTCTCGGGCATGGTCTATGCGCAGGTTGAGGTGCAGGTCCCCTTTGATGAAAGTGGGAAGATTCAAACTCTTACCTCAGTGCAGAACAAAAAAATCGAGTTGATCGATCGACCAGAGAGCTTTCTCGAAGCGCGATTGTTCAGCCAGCCCGATTCCGTTTTTATTCTGGAAATCTTGAGAAAGAGCGGTTCGGAGATAACCCGTGAACGAAAGGTGATCACTGCTGCAGACCTACGTGCAATCCGTGTACGTGTAGGGACCTACCTTGAACTCTATGCCGATGCCGACTTCCTGCGCCCTCGAGATAGGGAAACTCCTGAATACGTTCCGTCATCTTTTGAGATTGATCAGAGTGGACGTTCGGCATTGTTATGGGGCTCTACGTTATGGTCCCTCTTCTACTACGGAACAGCAGCAACAGTCGCGTTTGGGCTTACGGATGATGATAACAGTGCAGGCACTGCGGCAGCTATTTACCTCATTGCCGGAGGTCTGGGATATGTAGCGCCTGCATTGGCAACCAAGAATGCCCCGGTTTCGGAAGGTGCCGTAACACTCTCTCTCGGAGGGATGTTCCAAGGGGCTATTCACGGTTGGCTTGTTGCGGGATTGGTCGGCGGTGACAACGCAGGTCAACGACTTGGCTTTGGTTTATCTCTTCTCACAGGTGTTGGAGAGTCCGTGGCCGGCTACGTCATCGGCACTAAGACGAACATCGAAGAGGGTCACGCTAGCGTGATTAACACTACAGAGTTTTATGGTATGGCCGCTGGTGGACTACTGGCGTTTGCCATTATGGGTGAGGGGCTAGAGGGAGACGCCACAATCCGTCTCGCGTCGGGTATGGCATTGGCAGGTACCGTGGGTGGAATCTTCGTTGGCAATGCCTTGGGTACAGCTCAGCATTTCACATCAACGGATGCATCGGTCTATGCTGTTAGCGGCTTGTTGGGCATCACGCTTCCTATCGCCGTGTTGGCTGCCGTTTCACCCAACGACCTCAACGTACGTGTAGCTACAAGTCTTACCGTAGTTGGAGCGGTGGGCGGACTCGTTATCGGCAATGAACTTGTGAAGGGGCTCGATTTCCGTGGCGCAGATGGCACGGGTCTTGTGCTTGGCACTCTTGCCGGTGGCTTGATAGGACTTGGCGTTGGACTACTCACAGACGATCCGCAGATAACCGCTGTTACTAGCTGGTCGGGGGCTGCTCTTGGTTTTGGTCTTGGAGTTGCCATGTCGAGCCCACGCGAAGAAGGCAGATCGCGTGGAGAATTGAAGTTCGATTTCAATCCGCTTGGAATTCTGCTAGGCGCGCGGTCTACGGTGCCTGTTCCGGTAGGTTCGATGACCTATCGATTTTGATCATCAACCACGTACCGAGAATGATCACAACGGCGCTGAACATCAGGTTCTCGAATGTAAACCCAAGTACATAGAATGCGCCGATCAACTGAACGGTGATGATCGTGTAGAGCAGTCGTGCAATGGAGAGACGTTTCCAAAAGGATATTGTAAACGCGCCAAGTGGACTAAAGAACACAACCACCGGAGCTGCTGCCAACCACGTGTGATACTCAATCGGACCAAAGTCTTGTATCACTACCGCATGAAGGAAGAACCCGCAGACTGTTATCACGCTCATGAGTACAACAGACGTTGGTGTAGCAATACGTTCGTCGATGCCATACCATAGGGTCAGCAAACAAAACGTCACCATACAGATGCCGTTTCCGAATATCGATGTAACGATTCCACCTAACACGCCGATGCCAATGAGATTGAAAACATCGCGCTGAGTGAGGACAGGGGGCAGCCCCTTCCGAACAATGCGAGATGCATTGCGGTTAGCGCGCCACAGTCCAATTCCAAAGGACATCCAGAGCGACACAAAGAACAGCTTTGTCATTGTTGGATTGAGAAGCGGAACCACTCCATACGTCCCAATCAGTAGGCCAAACACAGCGCCTATTGCCGGATAGAATATCGCGCGTTTTTCGATCGGTATGCCTCTGCCGATGATCATTAACGAGGCCGATACCATGCCAACGCTTTGAATAGCGAACGAAAAATTCCGTGCAGATGCAGGTGCGATCTTGAAGATCAACGTGAAGACCGGAAAGGCGATTGCTCCGCCCCCTTCAGCACTGGCACCACCAATGAATGACCCAAAGACCATTGCTACGGCTGCAGGCCACGACGCAAGTACGTATGGTAAGACGTCTGTTGTCGTATAGACGATGGCCAATCCAACAAGCACAAACGTTGCGTACGGAAGATAGAAACGAAGACCACGCACGATCAAACTTCTCCGTGTGCCAAGATTTTCAAGAACGTGATGATCGTGTTCTGGTTATCGATGATCGTTTGCTGATTACCGATGATGGTGTGTTGATTACCAACGATGTCCGTGAGGCGTGTAGAGATTGCTGCTTGCGTTTCACTCATGAAGCGTTGGTTCTCAGAGAGAAATTCCTGCGACTGTGCAAGGCGTTGTTCATTGTCAGCAATAGCCTTCTGCGCATCCGAGGCAATGCGCAGAGTCTCTTCCAGCTTCAACATCAGCGCAGTAATATCAGTGGGGGCTTCTGCCATGTCGCGGACCAAAACGTGTACGAATACGTGCAATATCCACTTTCTTGAGGAGATCGTCGAGTTCAAGTCGGGCAACACGCGGGATTGCCCCCTTAGAATCAAGAGCGGTTCGTAGAAGTCTGCCACAGTGTTGGTGCGAATAGGTCACGCCAAAGAGGCGCTTAATCACACGCTGAACAAGCACTCTGTCCCAAACGTCTGCATCGATGTCGTTTTCCCGCGGGCGACGCTTCAAAAGCGCGTGTAGCATCAAGGTGTGTCGTGGTGAAAGCCTCCGTGGTGCGCCCGTGCGTTTCCGAGCCTTGAGCCCGTCCTCACCTTCCCGGCGATAGACGGAGAGCCACTGGCTCACTGCCGGAACGCTCACGTTGAGTGCTTGGGCGATATCCGTAACACGCCAACCCTTTTGCGAGAGTTGCACTGCGCGCAAGCGCCGGCGTTCCAAAACTGTGCGTTTGATGGCTGCGTTCATTGCCGAAGTTAACGAACATATGTTCCTACACCTAGGGATTGATACCGACCTCCTCCTATGTTACAAGAATGAAGCTCTTTACTCCTCT